>CAZFKK010000009.1:0-23663 GCA_964519735.1 uncultured Taibaiella sp. | reverse complement strand
CTATACCTTTATCTTTTGAAGATTGGCGTGGATCTCAGATTCTTTGTATAATACTCTTGATCCTAAACGATACCCTATTAGCTTCCCTTTTTTTGTGTAGTCGTTCAGGGTCGGCAATGAGATCTTAAGTAAGTCTGCGGTCTCCTTTCGGGTCAGATACTTTTCTTCGGTTTCAAATTGAGGTGGGATTGCTGTCTGAAACCCCTTGAAGGCATGCAATATATTGTCCGATATTGCCGCTGCTAAATCATTCCATGGAATGATTACTTTAATGCTGTCATTCATATTGTATAATATTTATGCAGCAAAGTAAAAACGAGGGGAGCAGGTAGCAAGTAACAAACGGAGGGAAAAGATGTATATTGTTTTGTTACTAGTTAATTTTAAAATAACTACACATTTGTATTTTATATAGATTTTTCAATTTCTTCCAATCTTTTATATATTTTTGCTTCGATATTGTCCGATTTACTAATTTCATCATCAAAACCATATTGATCAATAAAATATGGAAAATCTACGATTGTATTTTCATCATCAAAACCCTTAGGGTCAATGGATGGATGCCTTTTATGAAAATTTTCTAGTGACGTGTTTATATATCGATATTTGTCGGTTAATTCAGCTTCTTCAGTAGTAAGTTTCAATTGTCTATCAGGTAATAATCTAGCGCTATAAAGAACATCATAAATTATCTCAAAGCGCTCTTTATTATTCAAATTATCATTTTTTGATATGTATATATTGAGGTCATAGATTACCCGGAAATAAATCTGATTTTTATTTTTTGGGGCGCTCCCTGATTGATAATATGATAATTTAGCGATAGTAGATTCATTGGCTAATATGCCATTAAAAATTGCCTTTTTTATAAACAATAATATATTTTTGTTGCTTAATTTTAAGTCATCTTGAGGAGATGCATTAATCATCTTAAGTTCGTAGTGATCTTTGTCAATGTTTTTGTATAGCATTTCAATATCAGATAAGAAGTTGGCTCTTTCATTTTCTACCTCAAATAAAATTAAATTCCAATACGCATCTTTAATAAAATAACAGATATTATCTAAATGTTTATCAAGATCTGCGTGTTTCAGTATATTTAATGTACTATTGAATATGGTTCTATCTATTGATTTATGTGATTCTGGTATTTCTAACTGCTCTTCTTCACTAAACAATGACTGATGGAGAAGTGTTGGATCTGGAGAAATAGCTACAATTTCAACTTCTAAATTTCTTTTTTTTAATAAACTTTGAAAATCTTCCCTCTCTTTAAGGAGATTGTCAAATGTTGCTTCCCATATGTTTGATTCAAATTCCATAGTCTTTGGCCTTTATTTTTTAAATCCTATACGTTCTCTGTTTTCCCAATCAATTTGTTTCACTTTTTTATCTACCTGCTCATCCAGCATATTTTCTATGGCATCATAAATCTGATTCAGTTGCGCATCATGGCCCTCTATGCGCTCAATTAATTCTTCCCTCAGGTTATATAGCTGTTTCAAAAAATCTTTTTGTTCCAATGCTAATTGTTTTAGCGCAATAAAAGCTCTTACAATTGCAATATTCATATCAATGGCCTTATCAGAATTAAGTACGGCTGCTAACATAGTAACACCATGTTCTGTAAATGCAAAAGGCATATAACGGGTTCCCCCACGTTTTGAGGTCGCAATTTGCGTCCTCAAAGAATCTTTACCTAAACTGTCATTATCGCTGTTATTGTTTGACAGGGTTATGTCAGATCGTAGTATATTATATTCCTCTTTTGTAATTTCAAACATAAAATCCGGGGGAAAGCGTTTGATATTTCTCCTAACTGCTTCTTTCAAGCGTTTTGTTTCGGTTTGATAAAGCTCTGCAAGATCAGAATCCAGCATTACTTTAACTCCTCTTAATTCGTATATTTTGTTTTGTATAGTGACGATATTCATTGATTAGAGGCTATTGCTTTTAGAGGGAATGGTTTTACGTTATTCTGTTTTTCTTCTCGCTGTTTCCAGATTTTGGCTATATCTCTTGCGTTCTCATCTCTCGATAGTCTTATATAACCATAAAAGCTATTTTCTGTCTTATGGCCTGTTATGGCCATTATTTGATATATTTGTATGTCTTTCGCTAGAAATTCATTGGTAGCAAAGCTACGTCTAGCAGTATGACTACTTATAAATTCATATTTAGGATTTTCTATTATTTCTTCATTGCCTCCTCTAGTTTTTTTCATTGATATAACTTTTTTTAGAGCTGGGCACTTTTTACATACTTCTTTCAGATATTCATTAAATTTTTGATTGCTGATGGATTTGGGGAAATTATTATTATACTTATGTAATATATCAATTACTTGTTGTCTAAGCGGTATAGACACGGGGTTTCCGGTTTTAGTCTGAACAATTTCTATTATTCCGTCATGAATATGATTCGTACTAAGCTGCGAAAAATCGGAAAATCTTAATCCAGTATAACAACCAATAATAAAAGCATCTCTTACCTTATCAAGCCTCTCATTTTCTGACAAGTCCAGATCTATTAGTTCTTGTATTTCTTCGTTATTAAGATATATTGCGTCAGGTGTCTCCTTAGGAACTTTGAATTTCCTGTGAGTGTATATAGTATTGGTACTGAATCCATCATCGTACGCCTCTTTAAGTATAAGTTTAATATTTGCCATTTGCTTCCCTATACTATTTTTAGCAAAGCCGAGTTTTATTAAGTAACTGAAATATTGATTATAGAAGTGGATATCAAATGAATCAAAATCTATTTTTTTTCTCGTTTTACGTTCATACTTGCGTAGGTTGTTATAAAGATTGTTATAATTTACTATAGTAGATTTAGCAATCAGACCTCCTTTATGCAGCCTAATGCCCATCTTTGATCTTAGTATGAAATCATCAAAGTATCCCCAAAATGTTCTAAGAAGAGATAATGTTTCATCTTTCTCTTTTGATTTGCCTATATAAGACTTAATTATGTTTGCGAATGTGGTAGGAGGAGGTTCTAAATGTTCACCATGCTCATTCTTCCAATTATAATATGCCCTCTTTATTTTGGTTTCCATATTACCTAACCTTGCATTAAATTCCGGGTTAGTAGGAAAGTTTGTTGTTTGCCTTGCTCTTTGTTGCTTTAGATTCCAATATCTGGGATCAATCTTTTCATCTGTATATATCCTCACTCTTGTTCCCTTATATAAAACTGCAATAAAAATCGAGGTCTCATACTTAGCTTTTGGAGCTTTGAGGTAGAAGTTCACTTTCATAAAAGGGTATTTTGAAAATATATCAAATGTAGGATATTTTTTTCAGGTGTCACTATTAGGTGTCAGTTTTATTTTACGCCTCTTAATTTCGCTTATTTAGTAGTATATTGTAAATAAGCACTTTGTGCTGATGTTGAATAAATTAGGTTAAATGAAGGAGAGATAAATAAGGTAGGTTCATTATCTGTCGAGATCACCAAAAGCAACCCTTCAAGGTTGCTTTTTCTATGTGGTAATGTTGGGAAACCCAATATGGTACTGTATTTCAGGGATCCTTATTCCTATATTTTCAATTTGAATGTTTGTTTCAATACTGGGTGATATTGGGGAAAATGTTGAACATAAAAAGTAGCTTTGAAAAAAGTGCAACAAATGACAATTAATTTCAGACATTAGGATCGTGGTAGAGCATGATCACATTCCCTTCGCTATCCAAAACTTTACTGTGGTAAAATAGTTCATTTGTGGGTGGAATTATGATTCCGTCTCTGGTGTAATCAAATCCCTTTCCATCAGTCCATTCGGCGATATCTTTATAGACCTGGCAATGTGCCTCTTTCGCTATGGTATTGGCTATTAAATAAGCTTCTGCCTCTTCCAGGATTTTTGAGATGGATTCATGCGGATTAAACTCAGGCATACCTGTTTTCAATGCCTTTGATATTATATTCAGAGTTCGTTGGGAGTCGGAGATTATTTTTTCCATAATTATTCTAATGAGAGCGTCTTTAAATAGTAAAATAGTGCAGGCAATAAAGCTAATACAATTGCTACAATCGCCAAAAATACAGCAGGCCCCCATTGATTATTTTGTTGGCTAAACATAGCATAAGTTTATAGTGAATCAAGAGAAGACATTAAACTATCAAAATTGTTTATGGTGAATCAGGTAAGTAAGGAGGCGTTTTTAGGTATTTTGGACATGTTAAGCCATGGCATCTTGCTGGAAAAACAAAGCAACGGTCTTTCCGGAATTATACTATATCATTTTAGCAACAGCCTGATAATACACAGATTAATGAGATAAATTAATTAAAAATACAAGAAGAATACCATTGTAAGCGAACAAACATCCCCGCGCCCCAGAAACCTTTGTTGGTACTGAATCCGGTATATTCAATCAGCTCATGGTGCTCATATAGAAATAAGCAAGGCCGGCTAAAATTAAAAAAAAAGACAAAAAGGCCCAGAAGAGAATGATGGCTGCCGAGAAATTACGATCTTTCATAATAAAAAGTTTAACCTGTGTTAATATAAAACAAATAATATTGATTTTGGTTTATAAATTTTCAAAAAAAGGCATAATAATTATGGACTTCTCATCCCGGCATTTTTTCCGGAAGATTCACTTGCCTTGGCGAGATGGGTGCCTTATCTTTGTACAATGAATAAGGCTGCTGAAATAGAAAGGTTAGAAGAGTTCTTTGCTACGACTCCGATCCTCATCAAAACCGCTGTGATCTCCAGGGGATGTACCGTGACAGATATTCCTAAATTTATCGATTCCCATTTGTCCAGGGCAAAAAGACAGTTGGATTCGCGGCTTTTAGAACCTTGTATTGAAAGAATGCAAGTGATGGAACGGATTATCCGAAACCAAACTACGGCACCCGTATCTTCTGATCAGTAAGTACCTGAGCAGATAAGCAGAATTAATTGCCTTTATTGTTGGAGCCTATGTTTTTAATCAGGTTCTGTTAATCTTTAAGTAATTGTCAACTTTCCGGTAGTAACATTGGTTATTTACTTTTATATAAAAGATTAATCTGTGTTCTATATGAATCCCAATATCCAGATTGAAGCAACCAACCTAGCCTATCTATGGTATGGAAAACCTGACGCAGCGCAGGAAGAATATGTGAAGATCGTAGATAAATATTTAAAGGAATTTCTTGATCCTGATGATAAAAACGATTTTCTTACGGAAACCTTAAGGATCACTAAAGATGTGATGAACAGACCTGATGATGACCTCAACCGGACCGCATCATTCCGGTTATGGGAGCAAGCTATCGCTTCGCGGTTAAGCAGGCAGTAACTTTCGATCTGCCTGGCCTTGGGAACAATGTTATACCTTGGTTATGAATAATTCATGTAATGTTTTTCGATATCAATAGTAAAGAAACAAGATCAGGAATTGTACAATTTCATTAACTGTGCAGCCTGTGTTTCCTCCTGGAATCGAGTAGCGTACAGCCGTCCGGCTGCAATCATTGTTTCCCTTTGTACTCCATCGGCGTATATCCTGTTTACAGCTTCCGCCAGAGCCTGGTGATCAGAAGGGGAAATATAAAGACTATGGGGACCTCCCGCCTCCTCCAGGCAGGATCCCGTAGCTGCAATGACAGGGACTGAAGAGTACAGGGCTTCTAATATGGGTATGCCAAAGCCTTCAAACCGGGAAGGATAAATAAAAATAGCGGCCTGCTGGTATATGGCCGGCAGATCTGCGAAGGATACCCGGCTCAGGAACTGCACCCGATGTTCCAGTTGATGCTCCGCCAGGTATTTTTTGACTGTAGCAGCATAAGGGGTTTCTTTACCTATAATAACCAATTTGAGCTCCTCTGGTATTTGCCGTAAAGCCTGCACCACCAGGAGCAGGTTTTTTCTCTCTTCTATGGTGCCTACATTTAAGAGGTATTGCTCCGGTAATTGATATTGCTGCTTTACCCTTTGTTTCGTTACTATATCTGCTTCCTGTTGGAAAGAGGGAGCACAACTCTGGTAAACCACCTCAATTTTTTCTTCGGGGCAGTTCAGGAAGCGGACCAGGTCCTGTTTGGTCTGCTCACTTGTGGCTATTATGGTATCCGCATGCTTACAGGCATAGCTTACTTTTTGCGTGTATATTTTCCGGTCGATAGCCTTATAGTAGTCCGGATACCTCAGGAAAATAAGGTCATGAATGGTCACAAAGCTTTTGATACCGGTTTTATGTATGCCTATAGGGAGTTCATGACTCAGGCCATGATAGACATCCAGACCATCCTTTATCAGCCGGGGCACCATAAACCTGCTGCGCCAGGCAGCGGTGAACAGGGGCAGGGCTGGAGTACGGATGTGCAGGTGTTTCTGCCCGTAGAAATTTTCCGTCCGGTTGTTACGTATGGCTTTGGGGGTATACAGGTAATAGTTGCTTCCCGGATAATGAGCAGCGAAGGCAGTAATCACCGAACGACTGTAATTGCCCAGCCCGGTAGTATTTAAAAATGCCCTTTTTGCATCAAAGCCAATATTCATAGCTGCAAAGATGGGAATAATTGATTCTATTTCCCCTTTTTCTTCAGGTATTCCAGGAGGATATCTTTAAAAGCTCCTTCGGCTTCGTACATGGCATTCAATTGCTGTGGGGAAATAACCTTTAGGAAAGCGTCCTGGTAACGGCCTTTTATGGCGACCATTTCCTCTTCCATCCGCTGGCGTTCTTTTACCTTGAATGAAGCATTGTCTGCCCCCTTATCAATTTGTTTTATTTTACGGCGATAAACAAGCAATTCGTCAGAATAACGATTATAAAGAGGAAGAAATTTGCTTTCCTGTTGGGCAGTCATATTCATTTTAGAAGTGACAAAATCTATTTTCAGTTTCCGGATCTCCGGATCGGCCTTAACCCCATTCTGCGCCTGTAACAGCGTCATACAAAAGGTCAGTAATAAAACAGATGAAAATAACTTTTTAAACATGATAATAATTTTTCAATGAATTTTTATTGATAAACAGGTATTTACCAGGTTTCTGCTTCCAGGTATTCCTGGATGTCCTCATCTGAAAAGTGGCTTAATGAACTATGAGCGGTGATTTCAGAACGGGCGATATTACTACTCAGGCTGTTGATATCCATCTCATCTATATTATTGGCCAGCCAGTTTTTAATTTTTTCTTCAGGTACCCTGGTCAATTGCTGTTCTAAGGTAGGCGGTATTATCTCCTTTAAAGGATTGAACATCTGCCATCCACCCAGTCCGAAAATAACCAGGATACAAGCAGCTGCAGCCCATCTGGCCCACTTGATGCTTCTTGCAGCGGGGTGTTCTTTAACCCGGGGCTGTATAGTTGGCTCCGGGAAATAACCAGCCGGAACCTGGTAGGGTGATTCCTGCTTCAGATCAGCCAATAAGGGGGATAAGGTACCGATTTCGTCCTGTACAGAGGGTTCCGTATGAAACAGGTGGTGGAACAGGTTTTGCTCAAATTGTGCGAAATAATTTTCCGGAAGTACAAAAGGTGTCTGTTTATCCGTGTCCGTCCAGGGCATAATGCCTTGAAGGGTGACTATTTCTGTAGCTTTGGCTTTCCTGGTTATTGTTCCGGATAAGTGGGTAAAATAATCTTCCGGAAGATCAAAAGGCGTTTGTTTCGTAGCGGCAGGCAGCAGGACCGGGGTATCGATGGACCTGATCATAGCTGTCATATCATCTGCAAAATTCCGGAAATAACCCTCCGGCACAGCATAAGTTTTGCGGTCTTCCTTATATTTAAGTAAATCGCAACCCATCGCTTGTAACTCTTCTGATATAATAACCTTGTTATTCATATTGCATTTTAGACGTATGTTGAAGACTGAAGTTTAATCCTGTTTTAAAAATTCTTCTACTTTCTTCACCGCATGGTGATAAGACGCTTTGAGTGCGCCGGTAGATGTTTCCAATACTTTAGACATTTCTTCGTAGGGCATTTCATCATAATACCGTAAAGTAAATACAATACGCTGCTTCTCCGGAAGGCGTTGGATGGCTTGCTGCAGCTTCCATTCCAGCTTATTAGCATCAAAACCCTTTTCCGAATACAGCTTGTTGGCCAGGCCACTTTCATGGTCGGATAAAGATAGGGATGCCCTGCGCTTTTCTTTATCCAGGAAGGTGAGGGTTTCATTGGTAGCGATACGGTACAGCCAGGTGTACAGGTTAGCTTCTTCCCTGAAGTTATCAAGATAACTCCATACTTTTATGAAAACATTTTGCAATACATCATTAGCGTCTTCGTGGTTGATCACCAGGCGGCGGATGTGCCAATAGAGCTTTTCCTGGTATTTACGAACGATTTTGGTATAGGCAGCCTCACGTGTAGCCTCTTCTCTAAAGGCCAGCAGGAGTTCTTTATCATTATCTGGCAGGAGCGGTTGCGCCATAGTGTAACATTTGAGGGAGTAAATATACTAAAAAAATGTAGTGATGCTTAAGTGTTGAGGCCTGCTATTCAAAAAATTAGCCTTTATTGATCTGATTTCTTTCTAATTTTGCCTCATGTCTGTTGATCCAAAGTCGTTACGAATTGTTTTTTTAGGTACACCTGATTTTGCTGTTGCCTCTCTAAAGGCATTGATAGAGAATGGCTTGAATGTAGTTGCCGTTATAACGGCTCCTGATAAGCCTGCCGGTAGGGGGATGCAATTGAAAGCTTCGGCGGTAAAAGAATATGCCCTGGAGCAGGGATTAACCGTATGGCAACCCGAAAAATTGAAAAACCCGGAATTCCTGGCCCGGCTTGCTGACCTGAAGGCAGACCTTCAGGTAGTCGTTGCCTTCCGTATGTTGCCTGAGGCGGTATGGCGTATGCCTCCCTTGGGCACCGTTAACGTACATGCTTCCTTATTGCCGCAATACCGGGGTGCGGCCCCCATCAACTGGGCGATCATTAATGGGGAGCAGGAAACGGGAGTGACTACCTTTAAACTGAAACAGGAAATCGATACCGGTGATATTTTGTTGCAACAGAAAGTAGCGATCCTGCCGGAAGATAATATGGGTACCTTATATGATCAATTGATGCAAGAAGGTGCTGCCTTACTGGTGAAAACCATAGAGGGATTAAGTGATGGCACGCTAACTGAGCAGCCTCAAATTACCGCTCCTGAATTAAAGCATGCTCCCAAGATCTTTAAGGAAGACGGGCATATAGATTGGCATAAAAAAGTAAAGGCCATTCATAACCTGATCAGGGGACTTTCTCCTTATCCCACCGCCTTTACCTACCTGGAAGGGAAGACGTTGAAGTTGTTTAAGTCTTCTTATGAATGGACTACCGGCCATGCCGCAGTGGGGCAGTATGAAACAGATGGGAAAACTTACCTTCGCTTTGCCGCGCCGGATGGCTGGCTTTATGTCCTGGATCTTCAGTATGAAGGCAAGAAGAGAATGAGTGTTGCCGATTTCTTAAGAGGTTTCAGGTGGAAAACAGCCTGAGTTGGCCGGGCACTTTACCCCATAGTTTATCTGCGCTTGATGAATTTTCTCATTTTCCATACGCCAAAAATGGCTTCTTTGACGATGCCCTTTGACATTTTGGAAGTACCCTCTTTCCTGTCGATAAAGGTAATGGGTACCTCTGTGAGTTTAAATCCTAGCTTCCAGGCACGGTATTTCATTTCGATCTGGAAGGCATAGCCGATAAACCGGACACTGTCCAGGGGAATAGCTTCCAATACCTTCCTTTTATAACAAACAAAGCCGGCTGTGCAATCTTTCACCGGCATCCAGGTGATAAGCCGGGTATAAACCGATGCCCCGTAAGAGATAAAAATGCGGTCAAAGGGCCAGTTCTTAATTTTGCCTCCAGTGGTATAACGGGAGCCGATGGCTACATCAGCTCCTTGCGTACAGGCCTGTTGCAGCCGGGGCAGGTCTTCCGGATCATGAGAGAAATCTGCGTCCATTTCAATAATATAGTCATAACCGCGATCCAGCGCCCATTTGAAACCGAAGATATAAGCAGTACCCAAACCCTGTTTACCGCTTCTTTCCTCAAGATGCAGCTTTCCCGGATATTCCGGTTGTAGGGACCTTACTATAGCGGCCGTACCGTCCGGAGAGCCGTCATCTACCACCAGTATATGAAATACCTCCGGAAGTGTCATGACTTTCCGGATGATAGGTTCAATGTTTTCCTTCTCGTTGTAGGTAGGTATGATAACTAATTTGTCCAAAGGAGGGGCTAGGGGAGTTTACAGTATAATGAAAAATAAGGCAGAAGGTTTATCTCTTCTTTAAAAGCATTTTGTTGAGGATCTCTGAAATCATTTGTTTGGTATGCAGGGGAAAATCCGCGTTCATCATCCAGTCGTAATACTGGGGTTCCTTTTTAAAGACATCTTCCACAGCCATACCCTTGTACTTACCAAAATTAAATACTGGTACCCCGTTCTTAAGTACCATTCTCCGGGCATAATCCACAAATTCGTCCCCTCCTGTAAATTCATGCAGGGCGGGTACATTATGTTCGAGGTCGGTATATTTATCCAGCTGCGCTTCCAGTACATCCACCGTTGCTGCTACATCTGCCAGCGCGCTGTGTGCATTGATCAGCTCTTTGTTGCAATAGAAAGCATAGGCCGCACTTAAGGTACGGGCTTCTTTTTTGAAAAAGACTTGCTGCACATCTACCAGTTTCCTTTCTTTGAAGTCGGCAGTAAGCCCTGCCCGGATAAATTCCTCTGCCAGTACCGGAATGTCAAATTTATTGGAATTATAGCCGCCCAGGTCACATTGCTGCAGGAATTGTTTGAGTTCATGCGCGACTTGTTTAAACGTAGGGGCATCTTTCACATCTTCATCATAAATGCCATGAATAGCGGAGGTTTCAGGAGGAATAGGAATGCCCGGGTTAATTCTTTTGGTCAGTGTAATCCGTTCACCATTCGGCATCAGTTTGATAATCGCTATTTCTATAATACGGTCTTTTGCCGCATCAACGCCCGTTGTTTCAACATCAAAGAATGCAATAGGTCGCTGTAATTGTAACTGAGCCATTTATGAAAGGATAAAAATCGGGTAAAAATAGTTTAAATACCTGAATCCTCATAATGCAGTACTCCAGATTTTTTAGTGTTGTTTCTCAATGTACGTGTTTGGGTACCTTTATTTTTGCCCCGGTACCTTCCGGGATTTCAACGGCGATGATTTTAAACAGGATATAGGCGCTGTCCCGGGGACGCGTGCTACCGGCCTATTAAGAGTACCTGCTTTCATCCTTTATAAAAAATATATTTCCTGCTGTTTTTGAAAAATCCAAATCTTGAACTACCTTTGCACATGGCTGCAAAATCTAAGTTTTACGGCGAAGGACTGACCTTTGATGATGTGCTTCTCGTCCCCGCTTATTCCGAAGTACTTCCGCGCGAAGTAAACATTTCCACTCAATTGACCAAGGATATCAAGCTGAACATTCCTATTGTTTCAGCCGCTATGGACACGGTTACGGAATATAACCTGGCTATCGCACTTGCCCGTGAGGGAGGTATCGGTATGCTGCACAAAAATATGAGTATAGAACAGCAGGCCGAACAGGTGCGCAGGGTGAAACGTTCTGAAAGCGGCCTGATCCTGGATCCGATAACGCTGAAGCCGGACGCTACGATCGGGGAAGCCATAAAGCTCATGAAAGACAATAAGATCGGCGGTATTCCCATCGTAGACGGCGATCAAAAAATCGTAGGTATCCTCACTAACCGGGACCTGCGTTTTGAAAAGAACTATCGTAAAAAGGTAGCTGAGGTCATGACCACTGCCAACCTGATCACGGCGCCCCAGGGCACTACACTACAAAAGGCCGAGCGCATTTTACAACAATATAAGATCGAAAAATTACCCGTAACGGATAAAAGCGGCAAATTGATCGGTCTGATCACGTTCCGCGATATCCTGAAATATAAAAGCCATCCCAACTCCTGCAAAGACGAATTTGGCCGTTTACTGGCCGGAGCTGCCGTCGGGGTTACTGCCGATGTGCTGGACCGGGTAGATGCCCTGGTACAGTCCGGAGTAGATGTAATTACACTGGATAGTGCCCATGGCCATTCCAAAGGTATCCTGGATACCCTTCAACTAGTGAAAAAGAACTTCAAAAAACTACCCGTCATTGGCGGTAACATCGCTACTGCTGCCGGTGCATTAGCCCTGGCAGAAGCAGGCGCCGATGGGGTCAAGGTAGGTATTGGTCCGGGTTCTATTTGTACCACCCGCATTGTGACCGGTATCGGCGCTCCCCAACTTACTGCGATCATAGAAGCCTCCAGGGCTTTAAAAAGAAAAGGTATCCCTGTCATCGCAGATGGCGGTATCCGTTATACCGGCGACCTGGTAAAAGCCATTGCCGCCGGAGCTTCCTGCATCATGGCCGGCTCGGCATTTGCCGGTACGGAGGAAAGTCCGGGGGACGCCATTATCTATGAAGGCCGTAAATTTAAGTCTTACCGGGGTATGGGTTCCCTGGACGCGATGCAGGAAGGCTCTAAAGACCGCTACTTCCAGGATGCAGAAGATGATGTGAAAAAGCTGGTGCCGGAAGGTATCGTAGGAAGGGTGCCTTATAAAGGAACCTTAAGTGAGATCGTCCAGCAATTTGTAGGCGGCCTTCGTGCCGGGATGGGCTATTGTGGTACGCCGAATATCAAGGCACTGCAGAACGATGCCCAGTTTATCCGGATCACCAGTGCCAGTATGACGGAAAGTCACCCGCATGGGGTGGTGATCACTAAAGAAGCGCCTAATTATAGCCGTTAATTGCTTTCAGCACACGCTATTATTATCAGTTAATGATTAATTATTTTTGCACAAAACAGCATTTTTATGGCAGATCATATTGATAAAGGTATCCGGAAAATATTAGAGATCTCCTCGGTATATACCTTTTATCAAAACCTGGTTTACCCCAGATCGGCTCACCTCCGGTACATCAAGGATTTTGTGCAGCCTTTCCCGGGCGCTAAGATCATGGATATCGGTTGCGGTCCGGGAACGGTAGTGGATTATTTAACTGAGGTAACGCCCGACGTAGATTATATAGGCTATGATTTCAACGAGCAGTATATCCGTGAAGCCCAACAGAAGTACGGGGATAAAGGTACCTTTGTCTGCAAACGGGTATCCCATGTAGATGCTGATGAGGCCGACAAATATGATATTGTAATGGCCAACGCCATCCTTCATCATTTAAATGATGAAGAGGCCGAGCATTTATATGCTACGGCATTACATGCCTTAAAGCCGGGAGGCCACCTGGTGACTTTTGATCCTGTATTTATTCCCAGGCAAAATGCATTTGCCAAATGGATCATTAAAAAAGACCGGGGGCAAAATACCAGGACAGAACAGGAGCATCTAAGGCTCGCCGGTAAATACTTTTCCGACAACCAAACCTTCATTGATCATAAATTTCTGAGAATGCCCTATACCATTATTATAGGGAAACATTATAAGCAAAGCAGCCGTTAAGGATAAGCGCCTCTAAACAAAGATGGAGAAAATGGTTACGCCCGGTTCAATAAGGATCCCGGCCACAAAAGCAGTATTATGATTATCAGGGAAAGGGAAAAATGGCTTCGGATGTTATTTATCTGGAATGGCTCTGTACTTCCGAAGATATTACCGAGATTGTTGTTTTTATTGGGCCTGTCCGTTTTTATCTATCACTTCCATAACACCTTTTTTAGCCATGTCATCAGGCTGAACCCGGCAGCATTTACCCTGGTCGGCGTAGCCCTGGCTATTTTCCTGGCTTTTTGCAACACGGCTGCTTATGATCGTTTCTGGGAAGGGCGCAAACTCTGGGGTGCCCTGGTTATTGATACCCGTTCCGTAGTCCGGCAGGTACAAGCCTATGCTGGCCAGGGAGCTACACGGGAAGAAGATAGTGTTGCTCATTTTACCCGGCTGGTGGTTGCCTTTACTTATGCTCTGAAACATCAGTTACGTCATACTCCTGCCGACGAGGACCTGGATCGCCTGCTTCCCCCTGTTCTTGCAGCACAACTGAAGCCTGTGGTGTTTAAGCCGGTGCTGCTCCTGGCAGAGTTGGCAGCCTGGCTGCAGCGCGCGGAGCAGCAGGGCCGGATAGATACCATCGTTAAGATGGGCATAGATCAGAACCTGGATAAGCTTTCAGATATCGTAGGGGGGTGTGAGCGTATCGCCAATACACCGATTCCATTTCCTTACCATGTACTGTTGCACCGTACGGTTTATATTTATTGTTTCCTGTTGCCTTTCGGATTGGTGGATAGCCTCGGGTGGATGACTCCTTTGATCGTTACCTTTATCGGTTATACCTTCATTGCCCTGGATGCCATTGTCGATGAGATCAGTGAGCCTTTTGGTACGGAGCCTAACGACCTGGCACTTAATTCGATTTGTGCGACCGTTGAGTTTTCATTGAACGAAATGACCGGGCTGCCACTGCCCCCGCAACCTGTCCGGTCCGGGAAAGTTATCGATTAAGTCATATAGAAGCTTTTCTATTCCACGAGCCCCATTTGAATGGCAATTTTCACCAGGCCGGCCGTATTTTTTACATCCAGTTTCTGGATCAGGTTGTAGCGGTGGCTTTCTGCAGTTCTGTAACTGATAAAAAGTTTTTCCGATATTTCCTTCGTAGTGTTTTCTTCAGCGATGAGTTTGAGTATTTCCTTTTCCCTCTGTGAGAGTTCGGGCAAAAGGTCATTATCCTGGTTTTGCTGGTGTTTAAACCGCGTCACGTGTTGTAACAACTGTTCCTTCAATGCCGGTTCTATATATTCTTCTCCGCGGGAAACAGTTTCTATGGCTTCTACCAGGGCATCCGGCCAGGCACCTTTGAGCAGGTAACCTTTACAACCCTTGCGCATCATACCCGATACCATGGATGGGGTATCAATACTGGTCAGGATCAAAATCCTGAGGTCAGGGTACAACCGGAGCAACTCTGGTACCAGGTCTTTGCCGGACCGGTCCGGCAATAAAAGATCCAGCAGCAGCACATCGGGCAATTGTGATACCAGCCCTTCCATCAATTCTTGAGCACGGGTATATAGCGCGATCACCTTTATGTTTTTATAAGGCTTCAGTAGGGTCTCCAGACCGGTCAACACCATAGGGTGGTCGTCAACTATCGTTACATTTATTTTGCTCATTTATTTAGTAACCGGCCTAATCCCGGTATTGAATCCCCGAATTTACAGAATTATTGTTAATTAAGCTCAGCGGATCTTTCAACGCTGCTGCAAACGTTTTGCAATTTTGTTTTCTTTTGAACCGGAGCTGGTCTTCAAACATTCCTGCAGCAGGTCTCCCTACGCCCCAACTTTTTTGCCCGCCGATCGTTAAATAATATAGTCAATGCCTAAAGGCATGAAACACATTTTACCCTTTAAATCAATTATATAATATGTCTGTAACTCTTTTTAGAAACTTACACCACCAGGAAAAGCCTTTGTTAATAGGCAACGTGTGGGATGTCCAAAGTGCCCGAATAGCAGAAAAGGCAGGGTTCGCCGCGCTGGGTAGCTCCAGCCATGCCATGGCTAATATCCTGGGATTGGAGGATGGCGAAAATTTAAGCACTGAAGAATTACTTTTCTTTGTGCAACGCATTGTTAAAGCAGTAAAGGTCCCCATATCAGTTGACATAGAAGCCGGCTATTCCAGGGTTCCGGAAGAAATCAATTTACTCATCGACAGCCTGATTGCTTTGGGCATAGTCGGGATTAATATTGAAGATTCTGTAGTGACTGAGGGTAAAAGAAGCTTAACAGACGCTATTGCATTTGCTTCGACTCTGGCTGTAATACGTTCTCATCTCAACAGTCAACATAAGGATCTTTTCATCAATGTGCGTACGGATACCTATGTTACCAAAATAGATGATCCCTTAGCAGAGACACTGAAGCGAACCACGCTTTACCAGGATGCCGGAGCCGATGGTATTTTCATTCCCGGCATCAGTACAGAGGCTGATATCAGGGCTGCAGTAACGCATAGTGCCCTACCGGTGAATACATTTATAAAACCGGGTATGTCTGACTTCAATAGTCAGCAAGCATGGGGAGTGAAACGGATCAGTAGCGGAGCAGGTATACATGAACGGGTGTATGCACATGCTGAAAAATTGTTTCAGCGGTTAGGTAGCCAGCACGATTTTTCTGTATTTGAGAAGGAATGATCTTTAAAGGAAGGCGACACCGCTAAGCCTTGCCGCGTAATGGCTGAACCATGTTCACGTCAATATGCACCGAAGTGCCCTTAGGGGACACGTGATGTATCTCCATTTCGCCGGCTATGGCTTTCAGCCTGGCCCGTATGCTCTTTAGCCCCATTCCGTTGTCTGCCTTCTGAGTATTGTCAATACCTATACCATCATCATCCACGGTGATGCTTAAAGAATCCCCTCTATAATAGAGCTGAACCAGGGCCCGGGAGGCGAAGGCATGTTTGATCACGTTTTGGATCAGTTCCTGAACGATGCGGTACAGGTTGAGTTCCAGTTCCGCATTTAACCGGGGCAGGTCACCAAAATGTTGAAAATTAATCAGGATACCACTGGTTTCCCGTACACCTATACAGAAATAATTGATGGCCGTCAGTAAGCCTTCATCCAGCAGGGCATCCGGCATTAGGTTATGAGCCGTCTGACGGAGTTTGATGCCCGTACGGTTCAGTTGTTTTTCAATGTTCCGGTAAGCTTCGGTCAGTTCAATGCCCGGTTTTTCTTTAGGGAGAAAGGCCAGGTTCATTTTCGCGATAGAGAATTCAACCATGACATCATCATGGAGCTGCCGGCCGATGCGGCTCCTTTCCTTTTCTTCCCCTTCCAGAACGGCATTCAGCTGGTTGATCTTTTGCTGCTGGTTCCTGGCCAGTGCTTTTTGAAGTTTCAGACGCTGTATCTGGAAAATAAAAGCAGCAGTGATAAAGAGGATCAAACTGCCGGAGACCACCAGGGCTATCCAGAAGTTGTTTTGGTTGATCCGGTTGCGGGCCGACAAGAGTTGTACTTGTTTTTTGACAATTTCTTTGTCTTTTTCCGTAGTCCGGTACTGGGTTTCCAGGCGATGGATGCTCCTTTCCTTTTCCGGGTTATACATACTGTCCTTCAGGTCGGAAAGCAGTGATTTGTAGGTATATGCCTTTTTATAGTCGCCCAGGGAGTCATATACATTAGCTAAGCTGCCGTATATCAGGGAAAGAGCCTGTTTGTTCTTCTCCGGGAAGCCTCTTTGTATCGCCAACTGCAGCGCTTCGTTAAAATAGGCTACCGCATTCTTATAATCCGACATCATCTCATAAACGGCTGCTATATTAGTCAGGTGCGTTACCCTAACGTCATTGTTCACATTTCTTTCGAGTGTTTTCCTGGCGTAATACAAAGCTTTGTCCAATTCGTCCCGGCCTAAATACACCAGTCCATATAGCATCTCCTGTCTTTCGGCGGCGCTTCCTTCCAGGGGCAAACCCATTGTTTCTACCTTGTGCATGTACAGCAGTGCGGAGTCTATTTTTTGATGCTTCAGTAATATATCCGCTTTGTTTTGATAGGTAAAGACAAGCTCGGCATTACTTTTTTCCCGGGTACCCAGCAGTTCGGCATTTCTATTGTAAAATTCCGCCTTAGGATAGTCTTTGATAGATAATAGCATCACGGTTATATTATTATACATCATCACCATCGACCTTTTGTCGCTCCAGTCATAGACAATGGCGGTCTGTAACGCTTTGCTGAAATAAAGCATGGCACTATCATGTACCCCTAACAGGAAATAAGCGGCCCCCATATCATTATTCCAGTGAATGATCCAGTCGGTCCGTTTGTCTGAAAAGTAGGGGTAGTATTGGTAGGCATGCCAGAGATAATCCAGGGCTTTACGGGGTTCATTGGTTTGAGTGATATGAATCATACCCATATGCATTAAAGCATTAGCCATACCCTTATAAAAGTTTATAGCGCGTGCCTTTTCATAGAGTTGCTGGATATGGATCAGCGCACTGTCCGGATTAGCGGCACTCTGGGCATAACGCTGGCGGATCATGCTGTCCACCATAGCAGGCGTCCATGCAGCAGTGCCAGGCCATTGGTAGGTCATCTTATGCTGCTTTTCCTGTGCGAACAGGCCGGAGCAGGTAAAGGAAACAACCATTACAACAATTAACAGGTTCTTTCCTCTAAAATGAATTATCTTCCTACCGGACATCATGCTTCTAAATTAATGTAATTTAAGCAAACCGACTCAGTGTTTACACTGAATTTATTTTGGCTCAGTGTTTTACTACCCCTGAGTCGGAATGGAAAATTTAATATTGTATCAGGAAGCATCCGGTGCATGCAAAGATCCTTCCGGCAGGGTTATTTTCAAATTCAAATAAAAACCACGAATGAAGAAGAACATTTTATACGCATTATCAGTAATCTCAGGGTTAGGACTCGTAGGCTTTGGCGAAAATGCGGTGGGACAAACACCTGTAAGCGGGACCGGTCTGTCCTTTATCGAGAATAAGGGCCAGATTACAGATCAGCACGGTCGTTACCGTTCCGATATTGATTTCAAGATAGCGGGTCCGGGCCTTAATGTATTTATAGGAGATGCAACGGTCCATTATCAATGGAACAAAATGACAGGCCCCAAGGACATTATCCCTATGCGGGTAAATAAAGAAAAAATTCCTTTGCAGGTGGAAACTTACCGGATGGATGTTACCCTGGAAGGGGCTAATAAAAATGCCGTCCTGGTCACAGAAGAAAAAAATAATTATTATGAGCAGTATTACCTGGCACATACCCCGGCGGAGGGTGTCCTTGCAGCCAGCTACCGGAAGATTACCTATAAAGAAGTGTATCCCGCTATTGATTGGGTCATCTATATCAATAAGGATAAGGTAGAATATGATTTTGTGGTACATCCCGGTGGCCATACTTCGGATATCCGGATACAATATCGGGGTGCGGAATCTTTAAAGATCAATGCGGATGGCAGTTTTATTGCGGTCACGCCTTATGGTACCCTTACGGAAAAGGCGCCTTACAGCTACCAGGAAGATCAGAAAATGGTCGCATCCCGCTTTGTGTTGCAGGAGGGTATCCTTGGTTTCAGCACCGATCCTTATAAGGGCAAATTGGTGATTGATCCTACCTTGTCCTGGTCCACTTATTATGGAGGAACGGATATGTTTTATGATGCCGCCTATAGTACGGTGACGGATAAGGAGCATAATGTGTATATCTCAGGAAGTACGATGAATACGACGAATATGGCCACGACAGGGGCACACCAGGTTACCTTTGCGGGAGAAACAGATGCTTATATCGCCAAGTTCAATAGTGCCGGTGTGCGTCAGTGGGGTACTTATTATGGAGGCACAGGATCTGACGGAGCCGGAGCCGGTTCCTGGTACACTTCCCTGGCCAGTGATACCCTGGGCAATATTTACCTGGCCGCTGCTACGACAAGTACTGATGGTATTGCTACCGCGGGAGCTTATCAGACTACCAATAAAAGCGGCCCTGCTGTGGGCGGAGATATATTTATTGCTAAATTTAATGGTTCGGGGACCCGCTTATGGGGCACTTACTATGGCGGTGTAGAGGAAGAAAGTATGTTGCAGACCGCCCTGGCATCAGACGGTGCCAACATTTACCTGGCCGCCAGAACATCCAGCCTTACCTCTATAGCGACCACAGGCAGTCACCAGGATTTTTACGGGGGCGGTATTTATGATGCCTTCCTGGTTAAATTTAATGGTGAAGGGGTACGCCAGTGGGCTACTTATTATGGCGGCGCGGAATGGGAACTGGAAGAGCCGGGCATCGCCTGCGACCGTTTGGGTAATATCTATATGACGGGCACTACGGCCAGCCTTACAGGAATAGCTACAGCCGGCAGTCACCAGCCTGTTTATGGGGGTGCGACCACTTGGGGTGATGCTTACCTGGTTAAGTTTAACCCTGCAGGCCAACGTCAGTGGGGCACTTATTATGGCGGCCCGGGCGATGATTTCGGTTGCGGCGTGGCTTGTGACGATTCGTTGAATGTGTACCTTTTAGGCAATACCAATGGTACGTCCGGCATTGCCAGTACAGGTGCCCATCAGACAGCTCCCGGTGGCGGTGATAAAGATGCTTTCCTCGCTAAGTTCAATAGTGCCGGTGTCAGGCAATGGGGTACCTATTATGGAGGTGAGGATTTAGATCGTTCTTATGGTATTGCCACAGGCAAGGATGGTGTTTATATTTCAGGAGATACCCGGAGTATTGCCGGTATTGCCAGCCCGGGCGGCTACCAGGAAATTTATGGGGGCACCTTTTTCCCGCTGTACGGCGATGCTTTTATCGCAGCATTTGATCATGCCGGTAAAAGAGCGTGGGGCACCTACTTTGGCGGCCCCGGACCTAATGGCGCTTTGGGCATGGCTTACGACCCTGCCGGCTATATTTATATCTGCGGTTCTACTTTTATGGATGATGTTATTCCTACGCCGGGCAGCCATCAGGATACTTTCCCAGGTGGTCTGCTGCAGAGCTTCCTGTCTAAATTTTGTCTGGATTTCAGCCCGGTTCTTTCCGGTGCGGATACGGCATGTGCCGGCAGCGAGCAGGTGTATACCGTAGCTGCGGGGGTGGATGATGTGGCGGCTTACCTCTGGGAGTTGCCTTCAGGTTGGTCCGGCAGCAGTACTTCAGCAACTATGGTAGCGAAGGCAGGTACGGAGGGTGGTACTATTAAGGTACAAGTGGTTCGCTGTCAGGATACCAATACCATCAGTTTAAAGGTCGACGTCCTGGACCTCCAGGAAACCATTATCACGGTCAACGGTTTTGTGTTGAGTACGGTAAGCACGTACGATACTTACCAATGGTTGCTGAATGATGTAGCAATACCTGGTGCAGTACAGGCTACCTATACGGTGAAGGAGAATGGAGACTACAGAGTAGCGACTGCAGAAGAGAATGGTTGTATGGATACGTCTGATGTTTATAAAGTAACTAATGTGGTTTCTATAGCAACGCCGGATCCGGCAGCAGCCATAAAAATATATCCTAACCCTGCTTCCGGAGCCAGGTTGACGGTCGCAGCACCTTTTGCGGTACAGGTAGGGATCCACAGTATTGAAGGCAGGAAGATGATGGAGTGGAATGGAACAGGAGAGCTGGATATCAGCGACCTGCCTTCAGGTATTTATAGGGTTCAGGTGAGGGACAGGAATGGCGTAGTCTTAAAGACGGAGAAACTGGTCAGGCTAAAGCCTTAGTTCTTGTGGGTAAAGGTTATTCCGGCCCTTTTTTGAGGCCGGAATTCCTTTTTTTAATTTGTGTTGGTGTTATGATTTGATAAGCTTGACTACTGAAGATACCTGGTGGATGAACTCTTGTCGAAGTCACCATTGGTTAGGATCAATCGGGTATTTCGACAACGACCGCAAGGAATTTAAAACGCCGTTGTTGGTGTTTGTTCACCAACAACATATTAATGCCATTATGAGATTTTTTTTGTGTTTTGGTATCGGTATGATGCTCGCCTGGGCCTTGCAGGCCCAGCGGGAGCATACCTGGATGATGGGTAATGTGGGCCTGACTTTTAATGATGGCTCACTTACTTCGTTCCCTACCGGCAATGCCGGCTTTAACGAGGCCTCCGCTACGGTTTGCGACCCTTCGGGAAAATTGTTGTTTTACACCGATGGTACCCGGATCTATGACGTCAGCCATCAGGTGATGGCCAACGGGGACGAACTGTTGGGAAGCCCCCGCACGTTCGGTACTTCAAGCACCACCCAGGGCGCTCTGATTATGCCGATCCCGGAAAAGCCACTACACTATTATGTTTTTTCTCTGACCTCGGTCGAGATGGCCACTTACTCGGGCCGGCTTTACTATTCTGTAGTTGATATGTCGCTGAACGGCGGTTTGGGTGGGGTAATGCAGGGACAAAAGGGCATCCTCCTGGACTCTAACCTTACGGAGAAGATGACGGGCGTTGTCGGCGATCGTTGTAACCTATGGCTGATCGTCCGTTCCCGTGTGTCCCCGGTCTATAAATCTTTTGAAGTCTCTGCTTCAGGCATCAACAGACAACCGGTACTTTCCAAGGTCGGTAGTTTTGAAGTAAGTGTTTATAATGTAGGAGAGCTGAATCCTTCCCTGGATGGTAAAAAATTAGTGTCCACGAGTATTGATAAGGAATCCGGTTTGGAAATACTGGATTTTAACCCGGCAACGGGCGAACTCTCCGGGGCGCGGCTCATCGATGGCAAGGTGAATTATTATGGTGCCTGTTTTTCACCCGATCGATCCAAAGTCTATGCTACGGTCTATTCCAATGGTTTGGAAGCCGGTGGTCTCTATCAATTCGATCTCAGCGCTCCGGATCCTGCAGCTTCTAAAATAAAAATAGACCAGGCCGGCTTCAGTAAGCTTAAATCAGGCCCGGACGGCAAGATATACTATGTGGATTCTACTTATTACCTGAGTGTGTTGCAACAGCCCAATGCGCTGGGCGCTGCGGTTGATTTGAAGCGCAAGGTACTCCGGCTGGAAGGCTGGGTACAAGCAGGATTACCGAATGTAGTTCCTGTAGTGCTGCGGGATACAGCACCAGGTACCGTGCAGCAGGTGGTCGCGGGCTGCTGGCAAACCTCGGCCTTACTGGCCGTTGATCCTGCGGGCTGGGGTTATTTATGGGAGGATGGCAGTATGGGATCATCCATCCTGGCCAGGAAAACAGGGACCTTCTCCGTGAGCTATTATACTGCACCTTGTACCTACCATGTGGACACCTTTATCGTCGATTTTTCCAGGGGTGTTTTGCCGGCCATCGAGACCGGCAATAGTTGTACCGGTATCGCCAATGGGACGGCCCGGGCGGTCACCTATGCGGGCGATACGGTGCGATATACCTTTACCTGGAGGAATGCCGGCGGGCGTATCCTGTCGGTAGCGGATAGTCTTAGCGGCGTACCTGCAGGTAATTATACGGTAGCTGTGCATACCGCCTCCTGCGATACTTTGCTTCCGGTGCAGATCGGTGCGGATGATTTCCGTGTCGCATTCCAGGCGGATACGATCGTCTGTATGGACGAGCTAGTGGCCTTCAGCAATCTTTCCGATCCTCATTTTACTGATTTTTACTGGGACTTCGGAGATGGCAAAACTTCTTTATCGCCGGCTCCGGCACATACCTATACTGCTGCCGGCAGCTATGCGGTGCAGCTTATTGCCGGAGGTACCGTTTGCCGGGATACGCTGATCCGACAGATCCTTGTAGATGCGCCTTTTGCTGCTTCTTTACAGAAGGATATGGAAGACATCTGTACGGGGATGCCGCTACAGTTGTCTGTAGCCGCGGATGCTACGCTGAACGAAGTCTCCTGGAATTTTGGGGAGGGATCGGCTTTAGCTACTGCAGACCGCACCTTGTCTCATGCCTATGATCTTCCGGGTATTAAAGCCATCGAAGTGACCCTGCATTTCCGGGCTTGTCCCGAACTTCGTTTACAGGATCAATTGACGGTACATCCGCTCCCGGTGGTAGATCTGGGACCGGATACCACGATTTGTGCGGGAGTTCCCGTACGTTACCTCAGTAACCGGGCGCCCGGTGGTGAAGGCTACCGCTACCTTTGGAATACGTGGGCGGCCACACCCGAACTGCCGCTCCGGC
>CAZFKK010000008.1:23692-24822 GCA_964519735.1 uncultured Taibaiella sp. | reverse complement strand
AAGAAAGGACGGGAGTTTTTTCTTCAGGAAATTTAAAAATTATACCATTAAAACCTCATTTATGCGATGGTCCAATGCCTGGATGTTTGCAGGCATGAGTTATACTTTATTATACAAGAAAAATAAGAATTCATGAAAGTACTTTTTCACTTGGGTCACCCCGCTCACTTTCATTTGTTTAAGAATGTTATTCATAATCTAAGGAAAAAGCATAACAAGATCCTGGTTGTTATTAAGAAGAAGGATGTTCTTGAAGACCTGCTCAAAGCGACCGATATAGAATACCTTAACATCCTTCCTGATGGCCGGAAAGATGGTAAGATTCATGTGGCCATAGGGCAGTTAAAACAAGATTATAAGCTTTTCAAAGTGTGTAGGGAATTTAAGCCGGATATCCTTGCAGGTACATCTGTGGCCATTTCGCATGTAGGAAAAATTCTGGGTATTCCATCCATAAATGTAAATGAGGATGATGCTGAGATTGTGCCTTTATATGCGAAACTTGCATATCCCTGGGCTTCCTGTATCGTCGCACCAGAAGTCTGTTCCGTTGGGAAATGGGAAAATAAAAAAGTTGCTTATAAAGGTTATCACGAACTGGCTTATTTGCACCCTGATCATTTCACCGCCTCCTCTGAAATTGCCCAAAAGTATGTTGATGTAAATAGCAAATATTTCATTCTGCGTTTTGCTAAATTAACAGCACATCATGATGATGGGATAAAGGGTATTTCCAATAAGATTGCTGCTGAATTAATAAATATTTTAGCTCCTGTAGGTAAGGTATACATTACGAGTGAACGGGAATTGAGCAAGGAACTGGAAGCCTACAGGATTGCTATCAAACCAATTGATATGCATCATGTAATGGCCTATGCATCTTTGTACATAGGGGATAGCCAGACGATGGCTGCCGAAGCAGGTGTATTAGGTGTTCCCTTTGTCAGATTTAATGATTTTGTCGGCAAAATAAGTTATTTAAAAGAGCTGGAAGAGCATTTTCAACTAGGTTTTGGAATAAAGCCTTCGGAGGACAAAAAATTGTTTTCCACAGTAAGGGAATTGGTTAATAAGAGGAACCTTAAAGAAATATACCAGGAAAGAAGGACCAAAATGCTGGAAGAATCAAT
>CAZFKK010000008.1:19266-23682 GCA_964519735.1 uncultured Taibaiella sp. | reverse complement strand
TCATTAATTACAAATTATAAAAAATAATTCCTCTTATTTTTATTTCTATAAAGAAGGATCTCTATAAAAATGGAACGATAAAAATATTGTAATGAAAATAATATCAGTGGTAGGCGCACGGCCCAATTTCATGAAAATAGCACCGTTTATACATACTTTACAAGAGTATAATAATGGCCGGGAGGAGAAGATCGAACATTTATTAGTCCATACTGGCCAGCATTATGATGATAGAATGTCGCGTACTTTTTTTGAGTCTCTCCATATTCCTGATGCGGACATCAACCTGGGTATAGGTTCGGGTTCTCATGCAGAACAGGTAGGTAATACTATGATTGCTTTTGAAAAGGTGTTATTGAAAGAAGCACCCGATTGGGTGATCGTGCTGGGAGATGTAAACGCGACATTGGCTTGCTCTGTGACGGCAAAAAAACTGCACATTAAGGTCTGCCATATTGAGGCCGGCTTAAGATCAGGAGATATGAACATGCCGGAAGAGGTCAACCGCCTGGTCACAGACCGGTTGTCCGATTTATTACTAACGCCTGATAGAATAGCTCTTGAGAATTTGGTGAAAGAAGGGATTTCGGAGCCTCAGGCCGTTTTTGTGGGTAACATTATGATTGATACCCTGGAACAGCATCGAGCCCAGGCAGCACAGCTTAACCTGATGGATATTGTACGGTTAAACAATCTAAGGGGAAATGATGTTCCTGTAATATTATCCGAAGGTTTTGTATTAATGACTCTTCACAGACCGTCTAATGTAGATGATGAGGCTGTATGTACTGCTTTGGTCAACTTTTTACTGGATGAGGTTGTATTGAAAATGCCGGTAGTCTGGACGGTACATCCACGGTCAGAAAAACAATTGAAAAATTTTGGGTTATGGGATAGGATATTGGCCAGTGAGCAGGTGATTTTGTTACATCCTTTGGCCTATCATGATATGTTGCGTATGAATATGGCCGCATCCCTTATGCTTACTGATAGCGGGGGATTGCAGGAAGAATGTACCGTGTTGGGGACTCCATGCCTCACGATGAGATGGAATACGGAAAGACCGGTCACCCTGAGGGAGCATGGAGGGTTAAGCATACTGGTAGGGAATAATATTGACAGGATAAGGAATGAATTTTATGCAATGCCTGAGCAAAGAACAGCACCGGTTTACCCCGAGTTGTGGGATGGTAAAACAGCAGAACGATGCCTGGATGCCATTATAAATTATGGTGTGTACCCCCAGAAATCTTCCGGTTTATATCCACCTGGGCGTACCTTACTGCAGCTTTAATTTGAAAGATATGACAGCCAATGTTGCAAGTGCAGCCTTGGGATACCTTTTGTTGATCATTTATTATTGGAAAAATAACATAAGAAATACCTTTTAATTATAATATTTCGCTTACTTTTGTACATGCACATTCTTTATAACATAAATCTAATTTTAATAACATAAGTCTAAATTTTTTTAAGTGAAATATTACTCCCGGAATAACCACCCGGGAGTAACCCAAAAAACCAACGAATAACCAAACCAACCAATATATGAATCATCTGATTGCCCGGCAGGCTGGCGAGGAGGCCTGCCTGTACATCTCCACCCATGTTCCCCTGGATACGGAAGATACGCTGGTAGTTGCTACATCCAATGATTTCAATATTCGCAACCAGGAACGTAAATCCGCAATTGTTAACTTAAGCAAAACGAACAATATCCGGCGGATCAATAAATTCTTCGAAGCCGTCAATGCCCTTCTTCCTTATGGAGGAACCTATATCGGCTGTGTAGAAACTATCCAGGCACGTAAAAGCCGGAAGCGTATCAGTAAAATTCCTGTTTTAAGGGATCTTTACTTTATGCTGGAGTTCATCTTTCTGCGCGTTTTTCCTAAAGTATATGGCTTGAAAAAGCTCTACTTCCTGGTGACAAGGGGCAGGAACCGTTTATTGTCCAAAGCAGAGACCTTGGGTCGCCTGGTATGCTGTGGTTTTGACATCAAAGATCACACCACTATTAATGGCTTGTTGTACTTCGTCGTACAAAAAGTAAGTGAACCCACCTTTGATATGAAACCAAGCTATGGTTTGCTTTTTAAAATGCAGCGTATCGGCAAAAATGGTAAAATGTTCGGTGTGTATAAATTCAGGACGATGCATCCGTATGCTGAATATTTGCATGACTATGTCCTGAAGCAAAATGGCTATGCCGAGACGGGTAAACCTGCAGAAGATTTCCGCCTGACCCCTTGGGGGAAATTTTTTAGAAAATACTGGATCGATGAACTGCCGCAACTGCTGAACGTGTTGAAAGGAGAGATGAAGCTCGTCGGGATCCGTCCGGTGGGCAGGAGGTACTTTGAAGATATTACTGCTGATCTCCAGCAATTGAGAATCACGCAAAAGCCCGGTTGTATCCCTCCTTATGTGGCCTTGAACAGGAAGAGCGATGTACAAAGTGTACAAAATGCGGAAAGAGATTACCTTATCGAGAAAATAAGAAATCCCTTCACAACGGATACCCGTTATTTCTTTAGTGCCGTCAATAATATCGTTTTCAAAAACAAACGAAGCGCCTGATTCTATTCTTAAAAATTTTCTAAAAATCTTACTTATAACTATATGTGCGGAATTGTAGCTTATGTTGGCCCAAGGCAGGCTTACCCTATTTTATTAAAAGGACTACAACGTTTGGAGTATCGCGGCTATGATAGTGCCGGTATTGTCATGCTGGATGGCGGAGGATTTAACTTGTACAAAAAGGCCGGTAAGGTCAATAACCTCAGGGATTATGTGGAAGGCCAGATGATACTGGGGGATATCGGTATCGGTCATACCCGTTGGGCTACCCATGGCGTTCCCAATGATACCAATGCGCATCCCCACCTGTCTCATTCCGGTCAACTGGCGATCATACATAACGGGATCATAGAGAACTATGCTTCCCTGAAAGCCCAGCTGATCAAACAAGGATATGCCTTCCATTCAGATACGGATACGGAAGTGCTGATCAACCTGATTGAAGAAATACAAAAGCATGAAGATAACTCTCTGGAAGATGCCGTCCGGATCGCTTTGAACCAGGTGATCGGTGCTTATTCCATCGTGGTAATGGACAAAACAGATAATAATACCCTTATCGCAGCACGTAAAGGCAGCCCCCTTGTGGTCGGGGTAGGAGATGGAGAGTTCTTTATCGCCTCCGATGCCACACCCATTATAGAATACACCAAAAATGTGGTGTACCTGGCTGATGAGGAATATGTAGTGGTGACCCGGCAGGGAAGCATGCAGATCAAAACCCTGGGCAATATTGAAAAGACTCCTTTTATTGAGGCTCTGGAAATGGACCTGGAAGCCCTGGAGAAAGGAGGGTTCGACCATTTTATGCTAAAAGAGATCTATGAGCAGCCGAAAGCGATAGAAGATGCTTTGAGGGGCAGGATGAACGCGGCGGAGGGCTGGATCAAACTGGGCGGCGTGTCTGAATACATGAACCGGATCAACCAGGCTAAACGTTTTATTATTACCGCTTGTGGTACTTCCTACCATGCCGGTTTATTGGGAGAATACCTTATAGAAGAGTTGGGCCGGGTACCTGTAGAGGTGGAATATGCCTCTGAGTTCCGGTACCGGAATCCGATCATCACGGAGGAGGATGTGATCCTGGCTATTTCTCAATCCGGGGAGACGGCGGATACGCTGGCGGCTATTGGGTTGGCTAAAGAACGCCAGGCGCTAATTTATGGTATTTGTAATGTGATCGGGTCCTCTATAGCACGGGCCACTCATGCCGGTTCTTATACCCATGCAGGCCCTGAGATCGGTGTAGCCTCTACCAAAGCATTTTCCACCCAGGTGGCTATCCTGACCTTGTTATCCCTGCAAGTGGCACAGCATAAAGGGACGATCTCCAGCTCTTATTTGCACCAGTTGTTGTTTGAACTGGAGCAGATACCCGGAAAGATCAAACAGATCTTAAAGCTGGATGCCTCTATCCGGGAACTGGCAATACGTTTTAAAGATGCTTCCAATTTCTTATACCTGGGCCGGGGCGTTAACTTCCCTGTAGCGCTGGAAGGGGCATTAAAACTCAAAGAAATTTCCTATATCCATGCGGAGGGCTACCCGGCGGCAGAGATGAAGCATGGCCCTATCGCCTTGATCGATGAACAAATGCCTGTTGTGGTCCTGGCCACCAATGCCAGTGCACATGATAAGATCGTTTCCAATATACAGGAAGTAAAGGCCAGGAAAGGCGTTGTGATCGCAGTGGTCAACGAGGGCGATACGGAGATCAGCGAACTGGCAGATTATACCATAGCTATCCCGGTAACAGAAGAATTATTAAGTCCCCTGCTTACTGTGGTTCCTTTACAATTATTATCCTATCATATTGCTTTGTTGCGGGGCAGC
>CAZFKK010000008.1:0-19256 GCA_964519735.1 uncultured Taibaiella sp. | reverse complement strand
GTAACCTGGCCAAGTCGGTTACGGTTGAGTAAGAATAAGTGCAAATTTGGATTGGGGTGACGTTTTGCTGATTATGGATGCAGGCACACGGGGTTTTCTCGTGTGCTTTTTGCATTTTTGTAAATAGGCAGGGAAGTTATTGGGACATTGTATTTATTTGGCTTCAAGTTCGATAGCTTCAGAAACACTGATATCTCCAAACATAAGACCCATTATTGAGGGTAAACTATTGTCCATGGCAACAATGTTAGTCATGATTAACTCTTTTATGAAATCTTGATTAAGTTTGAGGTTTTTGAAGGAAATGCTGGTTCTAAGTCTGATTTCTCCGTCTTCCGAGTCCATCTCAAAATTTCCAAAAAATAATTTATAGTTTAAAGCGTTTAAAAGTTCGAGCATTAGGCGTTTTTTATCCGCAGGGGTATTCGCGCCGCAAACAGAAAAGAACATAAATTTGTACTCATTATCAATCAGATCAGCAACACATTGAAAATTCCCATTTTTCCCGCTAATGCCAAAAAGAAATATGTTTTTATCTTCAACTTGGGTGAACTGCCATTCCTGAGTTTTTAAAAAATCCTTAATCATAGTGATTTGCATATACTTTTCTTTTTTTAATTGCCGGTATTTCAGAGCTGGAAATTTTAGTATCGGGATATCCTATATTATTAAAGGGCGATAGGTTGCCTGGTGATTTAGCAACCGTGCCGCGTTTCTTTTGTGTATGTCGATCCGTTAACTGGTTAGTAGGAAACCTGTTAAAATAAAATTTTGTGCCGAAATCAGGTTTCAATATATCCACGTTGCGAGGATGGAAGTATTCGTTTTCTGATTTTTGTCTTGAAAGTGAATCAATAATAACGGATCTGATTTTTTCAAATGAATTACATGCTGCTTTATCAAAAAAGTTTTCATCATTTGGATAATACATTTCAGGTATATCCTTTAGCGCAAGCGCATCATAATTGTAAAAAGGATTGTTTTTAGCATCGATATCAATAAAAAAGACATTTCCTTCAGGCTTGTGATTGAAGACCTCTAAATGTGAAATTGCTCCGCTAAGGTATCGTAGCAAATATTTAGGATGAACTCTGTAAATAAGCCATCTATTAGATTTCATATCTCTGTCTACCCAATCAAATAGATAGAAGTGCCCACTGTTTAATTCTTCAAACAAACTCAATAGTGGACCTTCAAAATAGGATAAATCACCTATTCTAACTAAGCGGTCAGCATCCAGCTTTATTTTATTATTGATTACTAAGGGCTCCATCGTCGTTGAAAATATCAAAAAAGTTTAACACTTCGCTTTCTATGTTAGTTCCTGAATACTCATGCAAGGTAAAATGGCCATTGTTTTTATTCGGAATATCAGCGATCCCATGATTCATTGACAAAGTTAAATATGCAATGCAATCCCCTTTATCCTGCTTAAATTGTTCCTTTTGGTGGGGTCTTAGATTTTTGTGTAATTTCTTATACTTTAACTTTGAATTTTCCAAGGAGTCAAACAATGATAATCCATAACCCATACACATTTTATCTAACTCATCAAGCATCCGGGCCGGAGGTTCACTTATAATGTTTATGGGGATAAAATCATTAGCTGCCAAGGGATTGTGAGTCCAACGAAACGCTTCTCTTTCAACTTCTTTGAACCCGGCAGGGGGGCAGTTAGGAAACTCTTCTAAGTATCGCTCATATTTTAGGGTTTTTGCTGCCATCTTTTAATGTAAAATCATGTCAAACTTACATAAAATAATCGGGATTTGCGTAGAGCAAGCATTAGGCCGGTTTTTTTAATTCAGGCTGACAAAATTGTCTACATTTGTCGGCCGTATGTCGAAAAAAATTAAAAAATTCATGTGGTTTACCCTTTTGGTCATCGGGCTGCTGTGTGCAGCCGTAATGTTATTTGTTAACCAGGCTAAATTTGGAAAACGTGCTTCGGGAGCCCGCCTGGCAAAAATGCAGCAGTCCCCGCACTATAAAAACGGCGCTTTTCAAAACCTGAGTCCGACACCGGCACTGACAGAAGGAGTCACCTACTGGGCGGTATTGAAGGAGTTTTTCTTTGGCGGCAAATTGCGAAAGATACCTTCCGGAAAGTTACCGACTACGAAGACGGATCTTTTTAACCTCGACAAAAGCGAAGATGTGCTGGTCTGGTTCGGGCATTCTTCTTATTTTATTCAATTGTCGGGTAAGCGCATTCTGGTCGATCCTGTTTTATGCGGCAATGCCTCGCCCCTTGCCTGGGGTACCCGTGCGTTCGAGGGCACCGATGTTTATACGGCAGAGGATATTCCGGAAATAGATTATTTGCTGATCTCTCATGACCATTGGGATCATATGGATTATGAGACCGTGGTAAAGCTCCGGCCAAAAATTAAAAAAGTGATCTGCGGACTGGGTACCGGCGCCCACCTGGAGTATTGGGGCTACGATCCCGCCTCGATCATCGAAAAGGACTGGAAAGAAACTGTTCCCCTCGATGATAGTTTCGTGGTACATACTGTGCCGGCACGCCATTTTTCGGGCAGAGGCCTCAAGCGAAATCCAACTTTATGGATGTCCTACGTACTGGAAAGTCCTGGTTTTCGTGTCTTTATCGGCGGAGATAGCGGTTATGACACCCATTTTGCAGAAGCGGGAAAGACATTTGGCGCCTTTGACCTGGCTATATTAGAGAATGGCCAGTACGACAAAAGCTGGAAGTACATTCATATGATGCCCCATGAAGTGTTGCAGGCAGGGCGGGATTTGAATGCTAAGGCTGTCCTCCCGGTGCATTCCTCCAAATTTTCTCTAGGCAACCATGCCTGGGATGAACCTTTGAAGCAGATAACATTGGCGAATGAGACAATACATATGCCCCTGCTAACCCCGATAATAGGAGAGAAGGTACGCCTAAAAGATCCGGAAAGTCAATATAGAGAATGGTGGCTTGAGGTGCCTTAAGTTAACTCCCCATTAGCGTAGTAACGTCATATTTCCTTCATATCGCTCTGCAATTCCGGATTTAAATTGAATATCAATTCTATAGACATAAACCCCGGGTGGCTGGGCGATGTGGTTATAGCGGCCATCCCAGCCTTTACCCTCTTGCTGCGTAGTAGCAAACAGAAGTTGGCCCCAGCGGCTAAAAACCTGCATCCTGAACGAGGAGAGCCCCACGGCCATTAATGGTCTCGGGAAGAAATAATCGTTGATACCGTCCTCATTAGGGCTGAAGGCATTGGGAATGTCGAGATAGCAGTTCGCTATTACTTCAACATGCTCAGTGCTGCTGCAGCCCTGAGCAGTGGTTACGGTGAGGCTGTAGCGTCCGGGACGGCTAACTTGTAGTACTTGCGTATCTACCCCGGTGCTCCATTGGTAGCTGTCGCCTTGTTTGACTCCGGCTTTGTTTTCCAGTAGCAAGGGCCTGCCGTTCATACATAGAAAGTTGTCCGGTCCCAGGTTAATTAAAGGAAGTGGGTAAACATGCAAGGTATCTCGTGTCGTCATTTCAGGGCAGGCCCGGAACTGAGCAGCAAGGACCATTGGTATATCGCCGGAGCGATCAAAAGCATGATGAAATGCCGTTGCGTTACCGGAGAACCAGGATCCGGTGTCCAGGCTCCACGTGATATTCCGGAGTGTTTCTGTTGGATGATGCTGAAAGAAGATAGCTTCCCCGGTACAGATGGAATCGCGGCTTTTGCTGAATGTCAGCCGGGACAAGGGGGCGTCAACAATTATCGCCTGGACCACTGTGTCCTTACATATTTTTCCGGTTGCCACCAGGGTGACATTGAATTTGCCCGCTTCCGGGTAAATATATTGGGGCTGTAGTTCAGAGGAGCTATCGCCATTGCCGAAGCGCCAATGAAAACGATCAAAATGCCCGTCAGAAGTATTAAAAAACTCAATCCCTGTACCCAGACAGATTAACGTATCTGTTGCCCCGAAACCGGCTCTGGGATCGATCAGGGGGATTTCAAGAAGCAGGGTGGTGTCACAACCGGAGAAAGACGAAACATGTAGCTTATATCTACCCGCTGCGGCTTTTAAGGTATCTGCCTGAGATAATGTGTCGCCGGCCTGGTTCATCCAAGTGTAAAAGAAAAGGGCCGGGTCTCCGTGGGGGCGGCTGACCCATGCTTTCCCATGGGGGGCATTCCCGCACTGGGCTTCTGTAGCTAACTGCGGTAAGGGTCCATGCGGGAAAGCGACCAGGAAGGTATCGCTATGATAGGTGCAGGAGGGTGTGTAATAGTTAACCTGGTAACTGCCCGGTGCGTCCACGGCTATGTAGGGCCGGGTGCTGCCCGTACTCCATAAATGATTAAAGGAAAAGGTATCCCCGGGTTCCAGGCTGATGGCTTGCTGCCAGCAGCCTGGTTCTGTAAAGGTCGTAACAGAGGCTGCTGTATCCCGGTGGACAACAGGCACTACATTGGGGCCTCCCCATACCATAGCCATACCCGGTATAGCAGCCTTTTCATGTCCGCAGGCAAGGCCCGGCAAATCCGGTTCATTGATCCTGTCTATATTTTTACCATCGCGATTAAAATATATTCTGCCGTCCGGTCCCAGCTTGAACGAAATACAGGTGAACGAATCCACATTGCTGATGGCCAACCTTTCGGCATGCATTGATTCCACATTATTTAAAGTGATATTGTATTGATATATGGAATCGATGTAAGGGTCTCTTAAATAGACTTTCGTGTTATCCGGGCTAAATTCCGGTATGTGGGCACCGAGGTTTAAGAAATCTGTTGGTGCAAGTTTTACGGGGTGGCTGGCTTTTCCGGTATTGGGATCAAAATTCATCATTCTGTAATTGATATCGGTGCAGATTATTTTGCGCCGGTCCGGAGCTACTTTAATGCTTCCCGGTCTGTTGAGAATGGTCCCGGACAGGGGAAAGACCGGGGAGCTAACGGGTTCCGGACTTATGCCTGCGGCAGTAATATCGTAAGCTTTCAGATCTCCCGTATTTTTTGACCGGGTCAATAGCCACACATTACATCTTTCCCCTGCGACGGCTGTAATGCCTTCAAAGAAACCCGAGTCCAAGGAGATACCTTTGCTTCCGGCTACCACATCTCCAAGCCCGGCGTCTAAATTCATATCGACAATACTGTAATAAAGTATGCCAGCATGGGGGCCGGAGCCCCCCGTAATGGCCCCGAGCGAAAAAATATAATACTGGTTGCGCCCGTCCGGGAAAGGGACAATGACCGCGCCCTGGTGGGTGCTGTTTACAGGATGGTAAGATACAGATACCAAATTGCCGCCGTTGGGCATAAGTACCTGATCCTTGTTCCATACTTCATCGCCATTGGTATAAAAAAGAAATTTTCCTTTCTCATCGCAGACACTGGCGTTCGCCTCCCAACCATTAACCGAAGAATTAACCGGGAAGGGCAAAGGGGCGCCTGAATTGAAATCAAGGCCATATCCTCTCATTAAATCTCCCCACATCCATATGTTTTCCTGCTGACTATATCCATTCTTTGGTAGGCAAAGCCATGCCAGACAGTAAAACATTATCAAGTATATCCGGATCATAAGCTACGTTAGCTATCAATTCATGTTGCATTATTATAAAAGAGCCGGGTACCGGCTTTGTACATCGGATTAATCTTTAATGAATTTAACTACTTTAAGTAAATGACCTTTGTCGCTATCGACTTGCAAAAAATAAATGCCTCTGGCAAGCGGTGTTATATCGATCGTTTGGGCTCCTGTTTTCTGAAGTAAGATACTTCTGCCATCAGGACCAAAGATACTACACTGAACAGGGATCGGAGTTTGTATATTAATATGGGTGGAAGCGGGATTGGGATAGATCGCTATAGGAACAGGAATGTCCGGTGACAGGATACTGATAGGCGCATTGGTTACATTATAAACCTCCGATGTATCAAGACAGCCATATTCATTGCCTGCTATAACCTGGTAGGCTCCGTTTTCTGTAACTGTATATTTACTTTGTACTGCTCCCGGAAGTAGCTCGCCATTTAATATCCATTGATAGGTTGCATAGGGGATTGTAGTGCCCAGTTCCAGTATATTAATATTTATTTCCGGAGGAGGCAGATTAGCGCCTTTTAACTTGAAGGTGTCCGTACGGTAAGTGCAGCCGTCCAGGTACCTCACCCAATGAGTGCCGCTTTCAAATACGACTAAGGTCGTATCGGTAGACGTGCTACTCCATTCATAATTGCCATCAGCCAGGATAACTTCCGGATTAAGCTGGAGTCCTTCTTCCCAACCGGAACAGATCAACGTATCCAGCAGGACGGTCCCCAGGGTATCGGGCGGCATGGGATAAACCACTTCCGTGGGCAGCGATTGTCCCCCGGGAGTTGCCGCGAACAGGTTAATGGAATTGGCGAGGTAACCACATGTAGCTCCGGGATTATTCGGTTGATTAATGGTAGCAAGGGTTGGGTTTCCGGAAAGGCCGCAATAAATAGTGTCTTTATACAAGCGGAGGTATTCTAAAAAAGCATTCGCGGGAGCAACGGGAAACCTTGAGGCATCTATCGCTACCGCGTTAAGTGTGCTTACGTTGTATTGACAGATTCCTGCTCCGGCCTCTGAAACATACAGTTTGGTATTGTCAGGAGAAAATGCTGCTCCAAAACCGGAACTGAACAGGGAGGCTCCGATTTGAATTTCGTCTGACACCACACCCGAATGCTCGTTAAATTTAGCCAGCAGTAGCCCGCCATACAAGCCTGCTACGGACGAGCTAAGGGCAATGAGTTTTCTGTCGGGTGTTACGGCCATGGAAGCGGAACCATAAATATTTTTATCAAATGGCGGAGGCATGCCTGGAATCAGGGGCATAATTGCTCCGTTGGTCACAGATAGCACCGGCTTGGTATCAATGCCATTTTTGGTGATGCGATAAGCTTTATAAACCGGGGTAAAAGCGTCATGTACGATTAACCAGATATCACAGGCTCCTCCGGGAACAGCGATCATCGCTTCACTTAGTGACGTTGTATCTAAGGGAATATTTTTAGCGGAGGTCAGAATGTCTCCTCTGCCGTTGTCCAGGCTCATATCTACGATGGAATAAAATAAGGAAGCCTGTATATTGCCCTTCGCCACTCTATTGCCTCCCTCACACAAAGAGAACAAATAATATTGTTGGGGATTATCTGCCGATGGAACAATCAATACACCTTGTGTGGCACTTAACAAATCGCTGTTACCCAATAAACTATGGCCATTCGGCATGGGCTTATGGTCGGCATTCCAGCAGGAGTCCCCATTGGAATAAAACAATAGTTTTCCGGTTGCAGGGTCGGCTACAGAGGCGGCACCTTCATATTCTACCGGGCTGGGCATAGCTGTCCTGATTCCTACAGGACGGCCACTGCTGAAATCCAACCCTGAATGGTTGGGCCATGCCCATACATTATTTGCTTTGATGAATTTTGGAAGCTGATTGTAATAGGGCTGTCCATAAAGCCTGGAAACAATGGTCAGGATAATTAAGATGCTCAGTAAGACCGAAAAGTAATTTTTTTTGTGCATAGCAATGTGTTTAAAAATGAGTAGGGATCATGGAAATAAATTACTGTTGTGCTGATAGAATGGTAAAATTCGCTAATAAATGAGACTGGCGCAATAGGACAAGTACTCAATCTTAAAAATGAGTATGTTTGGTTTAATTTAATATGTAGGTTTGGGCCTTTTCAACAGGAAAAAATGTAAATTTGATGTATATCATGAACTTCGATGGGTACATTCAGACGATACGAATTTTTGTTATTCTTTATATTGAATGCTTGTTATCATAAAAAAGAGGAAGTAAATATAGCAGTATCAGGCCATGAATCAAATTACTACGTATCTTCTGCTATAAAAGAGCGGTATCAGTTAAACAGTAAGGAGGCTATTGATAGTCAATTGATCCGTGCTAAAGCAATACGGACCAGTTATCCTGATAGTAGCCGGATGATGCTTAAAGTTGCCCTGGTCTATAGCCGGAAAATAGATTACAATCATGGCACAGCACTTGCTTTAGCGAATATGGCTCAGCATTTTGTTACAGAAATGACTTATGACAGCAGTCTTATCTATTATAAGGCAGCTCTTTATTATGCTCAGTTAAAGCCGTATTCCAAAGGATTGAAAAATATGATCTATAGTGCTATGGGCATTGTTTATGCAGATAAAGGGCAGTACGATACGGCATCCTATTATATATACAAATCGCTTGAGGCATTGGAGTATGATACTAAGACCTACCAGCGGGCGGTTTTGGTTTACGCCAATACATCTGCGTTTTGGGTACTGTTGAATAATACAAAAGCAGCATTACCCTATCTTGAAAAGGCAGAAAGGTTAAGCAGGGAATACCGGGACACGCAAATGCTCCATCATATATGGGTTCAACGGGCAGCAATTGCTTTCAATAATCATCAATGGGAGCTGGCATGGTCCGGCTTCCAGCTCATTTTAAGTGATTCTTCAGCAAATCTTTCCGATCTTATGACTGCTAATACGAATATGGGTAAAATATGTCTTCACAGAGCGCAATATGAACGGTCTATACCCTTTTTTGAACAGGCTATATTAATCAGCCAGCAAACACAGGATCACAGAGCGATAACTGAAGCCAATTTTGGCCTGGCCACTGCTTACTACCATATGGAAGATTACCTGAAGGCAGAGCCTATATTGTTTAAAGCTTTAACCACACTGGAGTCCGTCGGGGCGGGTAAGGCTGTATTGGACATACACCGCTACCTTACCGGTACTTATGGCCATACCGGTAGGTATAAAAAAGCATTCGGGCAAGCCTTACGCCTGGTACACCTCCAGGACAGCCTTCTGAAAAAGGAAAAACTGGAAATGATGGGGAAGCTTGATGTGCAGTACCGTACAGCAGAAAAGGATAAACTTATTGCACAAAGTCAACTGCAACTTACCCGGCAATATTTATGGATGCTATCGATCGGAGGGTTATCGTTGGTCACCATCGTTTCGTTGATTGCCATTTTAAGAAGAAGGAGAAATAAAGCGGCATTAGCACAGCTTACAGCAGTCATGAAAGGAGAAGAGCAGGAGCGCAGCCGGCTGGCACAGGACCTGCATGACGGGGTGTTGAGCCAGTTATCGGCAGTGATGATGAATTTTAATGCTTTGCAACGACAGTATCCGGACATCGACCAGGTCTGTAATTTTCGCGAAGCGATGTCGCAATTGGAACAAAGCATAGGAGAGCTGCGGACCACTGCCCATAACCTGTTTCCCGAAATTCTGGAGCGCGAGGGTCTGGCTGGCGCACTCCGTATCTTCTCTTCTAAAATCAGTAAATTTGCTCCTGTATCTATAGATTTCCAGATGATAGGAACGTTACCTGCAATGGACAGTAGTTTTACCCTTGGCGTGTACAGGATTATACAGGAGTTGGTACATAATATTATTAAACACGCTGCGGCCACGGAGGGATTGATCCAGATTACCGCCAAACAAGGGTGGATGGGTATTACGGTGGAGGATAATGGCCTCGGGATGACGGATGCGCAGCTACAATCTGCAGGAGGGATGGGCCTGCAAAGTTTACGGCAACGGGTAGATGCGCTTGGAGGAAGCCTGGAGATGGAGCATAAAAAAGGAACCTCTATTTACCTGGAGTTCGATTTGAAGATTTTTAACGTGAATACATGAGCATAAAGATAGCGGTAACAGAGGATCATCCATTGATGCTAAAAGGAATATGCGACTTACTGAACTCCTACGATCACCTGGAAGTCATCGACCGGTATTTATCCGGGGCTGCGCTTCTGGAAGGATTAACGTATCAATTGCCTGATGTTTTACTACTGGACTTGTCGCTGCCGGATAAAACAGGTAACGAATTGGTACGTATCATCGGCCCCAGATACCCTGGTCTTCGTATCCTTATTCTTAGTAGTATAGATACACCGTACCAGATAAAGGATATGATGCAGGGAGGTTGTTCGGGTTACCTGCTTAAAAGTGCCGCTCCGGAGGTCTTGGTCCGTGCTATAGAAGAGGTTTGTGAGGGGCGGCAATTTCTCGATCCACTCTTAAAGGAGCAAATGCTGGGCGATGTCTTCGGGCAGACAAAGAGCAAAAAGCTGACCAATAGGGAAAAGGAAATTTTGACGCTGATCTGCCAGGGAGAAACGAATGTTGGCATCGCGCAAACACTATTCTTAGCCCAACGTACGGTGGAAAATCATCGTTTTTCTCTGTATAAGAAATTTGACGTAAAAAACACAGCGGCTTTAGTCAGAGTAGCGCTCCAACAAGGTCTTATTGACTAATTTACGCTAAGGCAAAGATGCTCGTCAATGTCGCATTTCCCCTTCTTTGCCGGACCCTTTTGCGCTAGCGATGACCTTAAATGAGTCATTGCCGACCTTCGATACGCCTTAGCCGTCCTTTTATACTGCTTAGGTGTCCTTAATTAACGTGTCGATGTCCGTCGATGGGGCATCTATGCATGGAAATGCGCTATCGCCGGTCTTCGGAGCCATATTGATACCCGGATTTAGACTATTGCCGTTCATCGGAGAAGCTTCGAAGGGCAAGGATGCCCCATCGACGGTCTTCGAAAAGGTTTTGCCGACCATCGCAGCGGCATTGAAGGACGGGTAATCGCCATCGAAGGAGTAGTTTGCCGTATCGCCGTCCATAGATGGGATACCGAAGGATGGCGATGCGCCATCGCCGGTCGGCAATGGACCATCTACAACCGGCGATGCGCTTTCGATGGTTATCGAAGCGACGCTGATGGTTGACTTGGCTGTGTCGATGTCCATTGATAACGTTTTGCCGAACGAGTTTGCGTCATCTATGAATGAGTATGTGCCATCGAAGAGCCGGGTTGCGGTATAAAAGGACGGCGATGGCGCATCGGCAACCATCGACGAGCCAACTTTGTCCGGCAGAATGTCCATCAAGGTCGGCGAAACAGTAGCCAGGTTCTTCGTTGTCGCAACTAAATCCGTCGCTAAGGCGTAGAAGGACGTCGATGGAGTATCGGCAATCATTGAAGCGCTATCTATGTTCGGAGATACGGCGTCAAAGGTCGGCGATGCTGTAATTCAGTCCGTAGCTATGTCAATTTAGTTCGTCGATAGCGCATTTAAGCTCGACGTTGCCGCGATTAAGTTCATCACTATGGCGAAAATGTTCCATTTTCACAAGGCTATCCAGAAAGCCTATAAGCTGATTTTATTACTTGGCTGGCTTTTAGCTTGTATGATGAAAATGCCCATAGCTTTAATTTGGATAAAGATACTGATTTTCCATTTTGACGGAGTCTCGTTGAAAAGGACAGCGACTAAGGGTGTACGTTACGGGGATGGTAAATGACTTATCTCGATTTTAACGCAATAACCTAGAATTCCTTCCTTTCTAAATTCCAATAGAATGGAGTAATATTGGATTACTAGGGTCAAACATTAATTCCACGTGTTGAACCTCTAATCCCTGAGCTAGTTTATTATATGTATTTAACTTGAAATCTTTCTGGGCATTTTCATAATTGCTAATATTGGAAGAGCTGATCCCGGAGGCTATTTCGAGATCCAGTATTGTCATTCCTTTTTTGACTCTTAAGTTCTTCAATTGTGTTCCAAATATCGATGCATCAATTTTTACCCACTCATCTTGGCTCACTTTAGAGGTAGTTTGAATAAACCCATAAACATTATCAAAGTCGTATAAGGAATACAGCGGAACCGCACGAAACCCAGCTTGACACCGGAGTGATCCCACGCTACGCGGGATAATTGAAACCAGCATAAATATGCGCATCGCCCTTGTTTCCCCGACCAGGAAAACAAGGGCGATGCGCATTACTACCTCATAGAGGTATTCAAATTGAGGAATTATTCCTTAATAATTTTTTTTACGCTGACCAGGTTACCGTCTTTGTCGGAAAGTTGGAGTAGATATATGCCCGAACTTATAGACTTGATGGATACCGTATTCGTTTGCTGCTGTTTGATCAGCACTCTTCCATCGAGGCTGCTTAGGCTAACATTGAAGGCCTGGTTGGCTTTGATGAAAATAGTTTCGGATGCCGGATTAGGGAAAATGGTCACTTGCGTATTGTACTCCTGTGTACCTATCCCGGTATAATTCGTGACCCTATAGACGGCTGAAGTATCGATACAATCTGCATTGGTGCTCACGACTACCCTGTAGGCTCCGTTCTTATCTACGGTATAGACCTGGCTGGTGGCGCCGGTAATGGGCACGCCCTCATAAAGCCATTGGTAGGTTTTGTAAGTGCCGGCTACGCCTAATTCGAACCCGTTAACATTAATTACCGGAGTGACTACCGGGTTTAGGGTGAGATTTAAATAAATAGTACTATCACAGCCGGAGTTGTTGCCTATTTTCTCTACATAGCTGCCGCTTTCGTAATACGTTTTGCCTAGGAACTCGTATTCCTCGCCGCATATCGCCAGGGTCAGGGAAGTACTGGAGGTATCCGTGCAGATGAACTTGGTCACAAAGCCATCTTCGCCCCGAGCATTTTGATTGAAGGAATTGATGGGATAAGCCGTACCGGATGGGTTAAAATCAGTGGTGCCTACGAAATAACCTGAAGCGTAAAAATTATTATTGGGCGACCGCCTAACACATTTGGCCAGGGAGGCGCCTAGAGAATTTCCGGGGAGCACTTGCGTACTTTTGAACTGTTTGCCCCAGACAAAGGCGCCATCTTTGTTTAACTTGAGCATAAAGGTTTCGGGATGACGACTGCCGGACTGGAATACTTCCCTGTTGGTATTGGACTGATCGGGGTCCAGGTAAAGGCTACCGGTAAAATACCCGCCGATATAGGCATTTCCATCTTCGTCGGACTGAATACTCAGGCCGTTTTCGATATCGCTGGTGGTGGTGGCGCCCGGACGGCTGAAGGCCTTGGCCCATACATAATTACCGTTGACATCCAATTTAGAAATATAGGCGGAGAGGCCCGTAGAATTGGCGGTGATGTTATAGGCCGGGTTGCCCGCCGGGTCGAAGTTGCCGCTACGCTGGAAGTAGCCACTGGTAAAGACATTACCCTGTGGATCTGTGGCAATGCCGCTACCGCGCGCGCCTGAATTGGCCTGTATGGAGCCGATGGCTTTGGCCCATACATAATTGCCTTTCGCATCCAGCTTCAGTACGAAGCTATTGGGTGCTGGTTTCGCCGTCGAGCTCAGGCGGGCAATGCCGCTTCCCGGGTCATAGTCGGAAGTGTCTGAGAACACGCCTGTAGCATAGATAAATCCTTCCTGGTCCACGTGGATGCCTATCCCCTGGTCATAGTTGCCTCCGGCACCCATCTGCCTGGCCCAAACAAAATTACCACTGCTGTCGTATTGGGCAACAAAAGTGTGTTGGGCATTTTTGGGTGTGGTCAATACCTGAAGGCCTTTGCCATCGCTAAAGTCAACGGTGTCTTTAAAGTAACCGGTGACGCTTATGGTGCCTCCTTGGGGATCAACTGCAATGCCACCTGCAGCATTGGGTCGGCCGGGGAAAGTTCTTACCCAGTTAAATTCCCCGTTTTTGTCCAGTTTTAAAATAAAGGTGTTTTCAAAAAAGGTGGTGACTAGCGTGGGATTACCCAGACTGCCACCGGTAGTTTGCACCCATCTGGTGGTTTTCATCGCCTGACCAGGGCCTGGATCGAAATCTACGGTGTCCCTGTAGCATCCGGTAATGTATAGATTACTATTGGGGTCGGAAGCTATGGAAAACCAGTAGCCCATGCCGAAATCGTTACCGCCTGCGGAACCCATGGCTCCTTTTCCACTAATAGATTTTATCCATTCAATAGTCCCGCTCGGATCTATTTTAGCAATAAACAGGCCGATAGTGCTTTGGGTCACTAACCGCACTGGTCCGTTTTTAGTGGCTATCTGTAAGGAATCCGTAAAACTCCCTACGGAGAATACGTTTTCTTCCCTGTCCACAGTAATGGATGACGCAATAATAGAGCCGCCTGCTCCGGAGATATGGGCAACCCAATCCAATGCCAGGTTTTGTGCCTTCGAGTGGGGGAGATAGCCGAACAGCGCTAAAGCGGTCAGTAACAGATAGTGTAGTCGTTTTTTCATGTCTATATGTTTTCCGACAAACATAGCCATTAAAAACAGTACAGTCAATGCGTAGTACTACCCAATTGTAGAAAATTGGGTAGTACTACGCCTGAAACACCGGTGCTTTGTAGCGTGCGTTTTTATCTGTAAAATCTAAGGTCGCTAATCAGCGCTATTGCCTCTGCTGAAGTCTTCTCTTCTTCTTTTAAACGCGGGGGAATGTGTGTTCGTTGACCGGCCGACCGCTTGGGAGCTACGAGCTGCCTTTTTTGCAGAAGGTGCTTCGTTACCTCTGCCTGTAGCCGAAGAGAAGGACGGGACTTGTGCCGGTTTTTCTCTTTTATGATGTCCTCTGGGAACTGGAGTTTTTTTGCCTTTCTTCTCCGAGGGTAGTGCAGTGAAATTCTTCATGGGGTAAGGATGCTCTTCCGCCTCGGGGATACTTTTTCCGATGATCTTTTGAATATCCTTTAAAAATGCGACTTCATCTATATCACAAAAAGAAAGGGCAATACCCTTAGCACCGGCTCTTCCGCTCCGGCCAATCCGGTGCACATAGGTTTCCGGGATATTGGGTATTTCAAAGTTAACGACATACATTAATTCATCAATATCGATCCCTCTTGCTGCAATATCTGTAGCCACAAGCACCCTGATCTGCCTGGTTTTGAAATGATCCAAAGCCTTTTGACGGGCATTCTGGGACTTATTGCCATGAATAGCAGCAGCGCCGATATGGTGTTTCTCCAATACCTTTACTACTTTATCCGCACCATGTTTGGTCCGGGTGAAAACAAGTGCTGACGTAATGGCTTTGTCTTTTAAAACATGCAGCAATAAATCATTCTTGTTGTTTTTATCCACCATATATACCTTTTGATTGATAGTCTCTGCAGTGGTGGATTCCGGGGTAACGGCTACCTTGACAGGATGGTGTAAGATCTCATCGGCTAGTTTCTGAATGACCGGCGGCATGGTGGCAGAGAAAAATAAAGTTTGTTTTTCCCTGGGTAATGCAGCAATTAATCGCTTTACATCGTGGATAAAGCCCATGTCCAGCATCCTGTCCGCTTCATCTAAAACAAATAAGTTGATGTCCTTCAGGCTGATGTACTTTTGTTGCATCAGATCGAGCAGGCGGCCGGGTGTGGCCACTAAAATATCCACTCCTCTGCGTAAAGCATCCACCTGGGGTTTCTGGTTGACGCCACCGAAAATAACCGTAGTCTTTAAAGAAAGGTTTTTGCCATAATCCTCAAAGCTTTCCGCTATCTGTATCGCCAGTTCCCGGGTAGGGGTAACGATTAATGCTTTAATGCGCCTTTGTCCCGGTGCTTTGGGTTGTTGCTCCAGTAACTGTAAAATGGGAATCGCGAAGGCGGCTGTTTTGCCTGTTCCGGTTTGCGCACAACCTAATAGATCTTTGCCTTCTAATATATAAGGTATGGCTTGCGCCTGAATGGGGGTAGGATGGGTGTATCCTTGTGTGACTAATGCCTTTTGTATCGGGGCAATTAGGTCTAATGCTTCGAATGATATCATGTAAAATGGGTAAGGTGAAATCCCATAATTGATATAAACATAGGCAAACCTTAATTGTAAATTTTTGCAAAGATCGGTAAAATTTACAGTAAAATACTATATAATTAATTGATGCGCGTATTTTTTTTAATTTGCCTGCTTCGGCCTGCTAATCTGCTATGCCGGTCTCTATGGCTTTACGAATAAGTTCAGCCATATTTTTGACATCCAATTTTAGAAAGAGGTTGGACCGGTAATATTCTACAGTGCGCCTGCCTAAAAACATTACTTCCGACATTTGCTGTAGGGTATATCCTTTTAAAGTGTATTTTAGTATTTCCAGCTCTTTAGGTGTTAATGTCGGCTTCAATGATTCTTTATATTTAATTTTATCTTTGAACAACTCCAGTTTTCGCTGAAGGGTATCTTCAAGATAGATCTCTCCGCGGTAAACCGTTTCAATGGCCGTTACGATGACGGCCGATGCTGAATTTTTCAGCACATAGCCCCTCGCACCGTCTCTCAACATGTTATGAATATAGAGTGCACTGTCAATACCGGTAAGTACCAGAATACGTAGATTAGGGTATGTTTTCAGCAAAAGGGGAAGTAAGTGGTCTCCGGTTGTCTCCGGGAATTGTATATCCAGTAATAACACGTCCGGCTGCTTGATTTGCATACCGCTCATCAACTCTGTGCCATTGCTATAGGTATTTTCCAGTAAAATATGCTGGTGCATGGATAAGATTAACCTCAGCCCGTCTGTGATCATAGGATGGTCATCTGCAATCGCAATTTTAATCATAGTCATAGGATAACTTTTATCTGGGCATTTCATTTTGATCGATCTCGATATAAATGGCTGTTCCATTGCCCGGCATGGATTCTATAGAACAGAATCCGTTTAGCGCGGATACCCGATTGCGAATGTGTTGCAAGCCCAAACCTTCTTTAATGAGGTCGGGATTAAATCCACATCCGTTATCTTCTGCTGAAAGATATATTCGACGTCCGTCTATACGAAGTTGTACGATAGCCAGGTTGCCGCCCGCATGTTTATAAATATTCTGAATAAGCTCTTGTATTATCCTGAATATAATGAGCTGAAGAGGGTGGGAGAGGCTTTCTGTAGCGCCCATAAATTCCAGTTGGATACGGAGCATGCTGTTTTTTTCAAATTGCTCGCAATAATACAATACTGCCTGGTACAGGTTATGGTGCTGGAGGAATTGCGGTGTAAGGTTCCTGGCGGCTTTGTGCACTTCTTCTCCTATATGGATAGCCAAAAAAGAGAGGCCTGTAAGCTCCGTAGGCTTGATCTGCTTATGCTTCATCAGGGCGCCTATATTCAATTGCATTACGGTAAGCATTCCACCAATACCGTCATGCAGTTCCCGGGCGACCCTGTCCCGCTCCTTTTCTTCACCTTCCATCAATGCTTTTAAATACATCATATGACGGTTGCGCTTATCCATCTTACTACGAAAGTAATAGATAATGCCGGCAATGGTCGCCAGTAAAATGCCTGCAATGATTAAGACAAGGGTATGCACTTTATTTTGAGCCAGTTCTTTTTCCCGCCGCACTAGTTTAAGGCTGTTTTCTGCGATCAGTTTATCTTTCTGTTCTACCTGGTACTTTATTTCTGCATCGCTAATCGCCGCTGCTTTTGCAACACCAGATAAGCTGTCGTTCAACTGCTCATATTTTTGATAATAGGATAATGCGTTTTTATATTGATGGGTGGCTTCGTAAATTCCGGACAAGGTTTTATAAGCAGAGGTCCGGTTGGTGACGATACCGGTGCTGTCTGAAAGCTGCAGGGCCTTTAACAAAACGGATTCAGCCCTCTTGTATTGTCCGGCCTGCATCAATGCTGCTCCTAATGCATAGGAGGGCAAAATGCTGCTATACAATAAATTGGTATTTTGGCTCAGGTTGATAGCTTTTTCATAAAATTCAATGGCTTTGGCCAACTGGCCGGTTTCTGTGTACAGTTCACCGATAGAAGTTAGTATATACTGTACTTTGTCGGTATGGTGCAGGTTTCGGGCTAATTGTAGTGCTTCTTCCAAATAGTAAAGTGCGCTGTCCGGCATTTTCATCTGGATATATAAAGCGCCTATATTAGCTTTGGAAGAAATAAGGGTGTTACTGTTGTTCCGCTCTATGGAAAGGTGCTCCGCTTTCCGGGCATACATCATGGCACGTGAAATCTGGTGGAGGCTGGCATGCAGGCCCGCCAGGTTGTTGTATATAATCAAAATGTTGATGTCATTGGGTAAATTTTGCTGCAAATAGGTCAGGGCTTTGTTGTAATAATGACCTGAAAGCTCGTATCTGCCAATACTACGGTAGGTGACGGCCATATTAATATACACGCTGGGCAGTGCAAATTTAAGATACTCGGCATCTTTACAGTAGGTTACCGCTTTGGCATAGGTAGCGAATGCTCCTTTCACATTACCCTTTGCTGCCTGCACGAACCCGATATAGCCTAAAGCATAACCTACACCATCATTAAAACCCATATTTAGACTGGTGTAGACCGCTTTCTGAAATAAGGCTAAGGCACTGTCGGAATTCTTAGTAATCAGTTCATATCCTTCGTTGATTAAGTCAACAACCGCTGTCGTATCGTCAATAGTCCAGGATACCGGGAAGTTCTTCTCGATTTTCTGCGCAAATGGGCTAAATGGAAGTATAGCGAAAAATAAAAAGCATAAAACGTATTTCTGAAAGAATCTCATAATTTATATAGCTGTTACAAATATAACGTTTACCCGTCACCATCGTTAACAGACTAACATATTTATACGGGAAGCGCGCAGAAACTGTAAATTCCGAAAACGGAAATCGTCGATAAAGGGATAAATTTGCCATGAACCTGATCGCGAGCGGGTGGGAATTAGCTGAAAATCCATTAAAAGAGTAACCATTATTTAAAATAATTACATATGAAATTAAGACGACTATTTTCCATATTAATAACTTCCTATGGATTGGTATCCTGTTGCGGCTCGTATAGTACAGCACAGACGCCCTATTATTTGCAACAGGATTATCGTAATGCCAACAGCAACTGGATATTTGGCAGGAATTTGGTGGACGGAAGAGCAGACCAAACGAAACCAGATCATGATTCTGCACAACATATCGACTTCAATACGACACCACCGACTGTCAGCCGGAAGCTATTCTGGACGCGTCAAAATAATCCCGGAATGAGAGGCGCTACGCTAAGTGTTTCAGACCCTGAGGATGGTAAACTCCTCTTTTATACGGAAGGAATGCATGTCCGCAACCGGAACCAGGAGATTATGCCCAACGGCTCGGGCCTGAGGGGAGATGACTGGCTTACCGCACAGGGTTATTACAATACCGTGATGAGGCAGGGATTCTGTGCTGTACCGGTTATGGGTAGCACTACAAAATGGTACCTGTTTACATTGACCAGTGCCAATACGAATACGATGCGCTTCGAATCCAAACTTTTCTATTCTATTATAGATATGGAATTGGACGGAGGAAAAGGTGATATTGCCCCGGCTGATAAAAACATACCTCTGGATACAGTAAACACGATGTTTGGGGAGGCTATTGTGACCATACCCGGTGATAATTGCGATATATGGTTGC
>CAZFKK010000007.1:26591-27044 GCA_964519735.1 uncultured Taibaiella sp. | reverse complement strand
ATCCTGATTTTAATTATACCGAATTCGGTATAATTAAAAATGCCGCAGGAAGCAACCTTTGTATTATCGGCTAAAAACTGGATTGAACGGACAATATAGAAAGTATAAACGCATTACTGAATTATTGGATTTTACTTCATTAAAGCTACGGCCATTTTTAATCTAAGGGCTTCAGAGAATTCGACTTTATAAATCATCTCACAAATGATTTCATGTAGCAATTCTTTATCAATTTTATTATCTGCTACATGTACTGCTATATTTTCCATTTCTTGTATATATTTGTTTATCAAGAAATTAGCACCATTGATTTCTAGAAAGTAAGCTGATAATACAATTGAGGACCTCTTATTGCCATCATTAAAAGCATGGTTTTTATTGATAGAATAAAACAGATGGCATACTTTATCTTCAAGATCAGGATAATATAAATCATTTTGAACATGATCTAAC
>CAZFKK010000007.1:23254-26581 GCA_964519735.1 uncultured Taibaiella sp. | reverse complement strand
ACACTATGCAGCAACCCCTTATTTAACAGCCCCTTTCTGCCGCCCGAATTTTCGATAATATAATCTTGAACTTCAATCGCATGTTCTATATCAAAGTATTTAAAGTTCATATCATCTCTCCTTTAATCTTTTAAATACCTCAATATTCTCATCAATTCTTTCTTGAAGGGACTTGCTTTGTTCGCCTAAAAATTTTTGATAATCATTTGGAGAAATACTTTGAATATATTTTTCTAATCTTGAATGGATAATGTCTCTAAAGCCATAATCCCTTGATGCCATTTTAGTTCTTGCATCTTCTAATTGAGGAATCCAAAAACGTTGTTCTGTAAATGAGTTAATGAGTTGGTTTAATTCACTTGGATTTAATTTTCGATTTAATTCTTCGGATTTTGCTTTCATTGCATCAGCTATTCCTATTTCAAAAGAGGCAATTAACTTTAATACTTCTGCATACATTGTTTCCCTGGGGTTTTCTTTATCCTCTAGTCTCAAAATCTGTTTGTATTCTGTTGCATTTTCATGAAATATGGCCTGATATATAGCATCTGTATAAACACTATATTTTGCATTTCCCATTTCGAGGTATTGATTAAGAGCACCCGTAAATTCTTTTCTATAAAACGGCTCTCTTAAAATTGCTACAAAATATTCCTCGTCCCTTTGATTAATGTATTTGGTTTGTCCTCCAATTTTTTGGTTTAAGCTGTCTATTACAATATCTAAAATTGTACTTCTGATGGATTTAGCCCTTTCGCTTTCGGTAAGTAACATACCAATATTTAAAAATGAACGAAAATTAAAAACAGCGAGCGCTTTCAAGCGGCTAAGTTTTTGTTGATCAGTTTCGTGCTTTGACAGAGGGACATCGATGTCCCTCTGTGAATTTTCATCAACATCTGCATAGATCAGATGGCCAAATAGTTGTTTAAACTCTTTCAACTTCTGACCTTTTAAAACGCAATATCCATTATGACTCAACTCTTTTTCTGAAGATTCAATATATCTTTTAATGGTCTTTATACTAACTTCATAAAAATCAGCAATTTGGGCCGTTGTAAAACGATATTCCTCTTCATATAACATTCCAGTTATACCTAAAAAACGCTGAATATTCTCTAAAAAACCAGGGTTATTAAGTATATTCTGTCTATCTATGGCTGAATCGGTTAAGTTAGCTGTCATATTTTTGCTTTTTAGTAGTTTAATTTTTGAGAGGGACGTGTCCCTCTCAAAAATTATTTTTCTCGCCTTGAACGTAACCCCTCAGCAGTCCTATAAAACTTGGAAGGGGTTTTTTGCTGATTATAAACGTAAAGTTAAACAATATTAGATAAGATTGATGCTGCTACAGCACCAAGGGCCTTCTTGCTGCCCCGATGAAAGCCCGCAAGGTCTTTTGAAACAGTAGTACACAACTTATAATCCCGCATAACATCCCCTTATTGTAAACATAGCATTTACTTAATGGTTTTATTACAATTCTATGACAATAGGAAGGGACATTTGCCGCATCCTCTTAAAACTAATTAAAATGATACTTAAAAAATCGACCTTTCTGAGTATTGCCTGTGGCCTGATCCTGGCAGGCACAGCCAATGGACAACAATCAACCGTCGTGTTTCCGCGTGGAAGCGTATGGAAATACCTGGATAATGGCTCTGACCAGGGCAGTGCCTGGCGGGCTACCGGGTTTAATGATGCCGCCTGGGCTTCCGGAGCCGCCGAGTTAGGTTATGGTGACGGCAATGAAGTCACCGTTTTAGGTTATGGCCCTAACAGCAGTGCCAAATACCCTACCTCCTATTTCAGAACTGTATTCAGCCTGAGTACTTTACCTGCGGCTAATGAAGAATTAGTCTTGCTCCTTAAAAGAGATGATGGCGCTGTGGTGTACCTGAACGGCACTGAAGTAAAAAGGGACAATATGCCTGCGGGCACTATTGATTACCTTACCTGGGCCTCCGGTACTGTAGATGGCACCAATGAAAGTATGTTCTTTGAATATGTAATCAATTCCACTGCTTTACAGGCCGGAACTAATACCCTGGCGGTTGAAATGCACCAGGATAGGGCTTCCAGTTCGGATATCTCTTTTGACCTGGAACTGGCCTACCGCGAAATCATTCCCCTGACACCTCCTGTCGTCTGCGACCAGGATCTTGATTCTATCCACATTTCCAGGTTTGTATCGGTAGTGCCTAGTACACAACCGGATTCTTTACGGATCCCGGCGACCCATACCTTTCAAATGATTGTACAATCTGAAGATCCTTACTCGGATGCCGCCCATGGTGTAACAAAAGGCCTGTTTGATTTCACCGGTTATGTACCCATCAATGGAAGCAGCCATAAGGGTTATTTATCCATCAATCATGAGCTAGGCAGTTTCCCCGAGGCAGGTGTATCTATATTAGATATCAATTTTGATACCCTGGCACATATCTGGAATGTGACTAAAAATGTTCCGGTTGATTTTTCCGCCGTGGGCGGCACAGGCAGAAACTGTTCCGGTACGGTGACACCGTGGAACACCATCATTACCAGCGAAGAAACTTTACCTACTATTGATGCCAATAATGACGGCTACCAGGATATAGGCTGGCTGGTAGAAATTGATCCGGCAACTGCTTCTGTAAAATCCTATAACGGAGGTCCCCAGCAAAAATTATGGAGAATGGGCCGGATGTCCCACGAGAATGTCGTAGTGGCCTCAGACCGCAAAACGGCTTACCTGGCGAATGATGAAAACCCGGGATATATCTTCAAGTTTGTAGCAGATGCTGAAGAGGATATGTCCGAAGGTTTGTTGTATGTATTGAAACTGGACGGACCTTTGAACAACACCACTACCGGCTCCTGGGTGGGTATTCCCAATGTTACCCCCACCGATTGTAATAACGCCCGGGCCTATGCTGCAGCCGTAGGCGCTACCAATTTTGACCAGGTAGAGGATGTGGAAATTAGTCCTTTAGACCATAAAATCTATTTCACTTCTAAAGCCAGCAGTCGTGTATACAGGTTCCTGGACCATGGCCGGGAAGTCAGTGAAGTAGATGTATTTGTGGGCAATGGCAGTTTTGTATATGTTATCGATACGGATACCGGGTTAGTGGAAGAGCAATGGCGGGATGGAATTGACAACCTGACTTTTGATGATCAAGGTAATCTTTATGTCATACAGGATGGCGGCCGTAACCATATCTGGATGGTGCCCCCTTGTCATACCCAGGCAAAACCCGCTGTTAAGCTTTTTGCAGTTACCCCGGCAGGTTGCGAACCTACAGGGATGACTTTCTCCCCGGATTTCAAATTCATGTTTGTCTC
>CAZFKK010000007.1:369-23244 GCA_964519735.1 uncultured Taibaiella sp. | reverse complement strand
GTTTGTCTCCATGCAGCACCCCGCTTCCTCTAATACTACCGCTATGATCGATGCCACCGGCACCCCGGTGATCTTCAATAAAGAATCCGCCATTGTTATTGCCCGCAAAGAGGTATTAGGTCCCCTGGCTTTAAATCCCGACCCGGAAGATAGCAGTACTGTTATCGGTAAAGTAACCCAGGCATCGTTAGTGCAGGTTTATCCTAATCCTACTAACGGCGAGGTAACGATCCAGTTAGCCAGCAATAAAAATACGACTGCCCTTGTACGCCTGTACACCGTAACGGGTGTTAGCGTCAGGCTGATCAGCCAGGCGCTTTATCCGGGAGCTAACAATATAAGCCTCGACATGAATCACCTGCCTGCAGGAGTCTATACGGCCAACATCATTATAGATGGCCAAAGCTTAACCACCAAGATTGTAAAAAAATAATGAAGTCTTACCTATCCGGATTACCTCTAAAAACCGCAATTGCCATTCTATTGGGTGGCAATTGCGGTTTTATTCCAGGCAGTACCGCATGCGATTCTACCAAAACCTATTACGTGTTTGCAGAGGCATTGGCGCACAAAACCTGTGTCCGCTACTTTTCTTACCGGGTAGCCCATAAAGAAATATTAAGTAGCCGTATCGGCTCCTTAGACCGGCTGGAATTACTGGATTTAAAAGACAACAGCTTCAGGTACCTTCCGGATGAGATAGGGCTGCTGACACAGCTCCGGCAAATCGTACTGACCGGCAACAGCCTGAAAAAACTACCGGCCACCCTGGTAAATCTGCAGCAGCTTCATACCCTGCAGGCAGACAATAACCTGCTGACCGAGCTGTCCCCGGCTATCGGGAAGCTCCAAAGGCTGTCCACACTGGATTTATCCTGGAATCATATCGCGTCCCTGCCTCCCGATATCAAAGACCTCCGGCAGCTTCGTCTTTTAGACCTCGCACATAACGTGCTCTTATCCCTTCCGGAAGAAACCGGCGACTTAAGCCAGTTGCAACTCCTGAACCTGTCCTATAATAAACTGACCTTCCTACCCTCCGGCATTTCAAAACTTCAGGCACTGCAACAACTGGAAATTGCCTGCAACTTCCTGGAACGCTTACCCGATCCTATCGGGAAGCTACACCGGCTAAAAATGCTTAACCTGACACAAAACAGGCTGACCGAATTACCGGTATCTATCGGTGCACTATCTGACCTGGAAATATTAATGCTGGGGGATAACCGGTTAACATCGTTACCTCCGTCCATCACCCGTCTTAAAAACCTGAAAACCCTCATCCTTACCGGGAACCCTATATCCCAGGCCCTGCGGACAAAGCTGGCGGAAGACCTGCCTCATGTCCGGATCATTTTTTAAAGCATACGCATGAAACAATATAAGAAAAAATTTTTTGCCCTGACCAGTATCGCCTTTGTACTCCTGATGCTTGCCTTCATGAGTAACACCTCGAAGCAGGATGCTGCCCCCCGGGCATTTCAATATTACCAGGCTCACCTGGATAGCCTTAAAAATACCATTGTCGGGATGCAGCTCCATTACAAAGCTATTGACCAGGCCAGTCTGCAACAGCAGTTTAAACAGGCGCGACATTACTATAAAAAAATTGAGTTCCTTATAGAATACTATTACCCGGAAACCGCGAATAAGTTAAATGCCCCCAATCTCCTGGAGGCACATGCCAATACCCCAAACGAAGCTTTGTTCCCCACCGGGTTCCAGGTATTGGAAGAAGCCGTTTTTGATACCGAATCCTATAACCGGGGTATCGTAAACAGTGAGTTAAGCGGCATCCTCTTTGCCATTAACCGGCTGGAGGGCACGCTGATGGAGATGGAATTGGATGAATCTTCCCTCCTGGATGCACTTAAATTAAACCTGTATCGCCTGATCATTAAGGGAATCAGCGGTTTTGATTCCCCCGTAGCCTTCAACAGCCTTAGCGAGGCATCCAGCACGATGCAAAGTACAATAGCTATTCTCGGGTATTTCGACAATGCCCGGGAAATAGTACAGAGCGCCACCAAAGCGCTGGAATATGTACACAACGATACTACGGATTTCGTTACCTTCAACAGGGCCATCTTTATCACTAAATATATTAACCCTTTATGTGACTTGCTTCATGATTACCAGGTTCGTACCGGTATCCCTTTTGCCCATACCCCGCCTAGAGCTATTCCTGCCGGGGTACCTAACCTGTTCAGCAACCAGGCCTTTGATCTGGCTTATTTTGCTCCTTCCTATGCCTTACCCGTCAATGAAGCCACGGTTGCTTTAGGCAAACGCCTGTTCCATGATACCCGTTTATCGGGGAATCAACAGAGAAGCTGCGCTTCCTGCCATAACCCGGCTAAGGCGTTTACCGATGGCTTAAAAGTCAATGAATCTTTATCCGGTGGCCAGAAATTGCTGCGTAATACGCCTACTTTAATTAATGTCGCCTTACAACCCGTACAGTTTTACGACAGCCGCATCTCTTTCCTGGAGGACCAGGTGCATGAGGTGGTGGCTAACCCGGCAGAGATGGGTGGGGTGTTTCATTTAATCACGGCTAACTTACAAAAAGATAAAACCTATAGAGCCGCCTTTAAAAAAGTAAGTCCGGATGGCCGGGTTTCCGAGCGGAATATTAAATCTGCTATTGCCGCTTATATCCGCTCCCTGGTCTCCTTGAACAGCCCCTTTGATCAATATATGCGTGGAGATGACCAGGCGATGGGCCCTCAGCAAGTGCGGGGCTTCAACCTTTTTATGGGCAAAGCCAAATGTGGCACTTGTCATTTTATGCCTTTGTTTAATGGTACCGCGGCCCCCTTATTTGATAAAATGGAGAGCGAAGTATTAGGTGTTCCCGCTCATGCAGATACCCTGAACGCATTATTGGATACGGACTCCGGCAAGTACCTGGTCTTTCATATCCCGCATCATTTGTATTCCTTCAAAACAACGGGGTTGCGTAATAGCGAGCGGACAGCGCCTTATATGCATAACGGCGTTTACAATACCCTGGAGGAAGTGATTGATTTTTATGACCGTGGTGGCGGCGCCGGCTTAGGCTTCCGGTTAGCACATCAGACCTTACCCCCGGACCGGCTTCATTTAACACCCGAGGAAAAACAGGACCTGGTTTTATTTATAAAAGCATTGACCGATATCCCTGAATTATAACAGATAACAGCGCAATATAAACTTATGGACAACAATCTTACGCTAAACCTGCCCCTTACGCTGGACAGACCGTACATCCCGGATCCGAAGCCGACCACGATCAGCCGGGAAATGATAAAACCTGCCGATGCAGTGAAGAACATGCGTATTGCTTTCTGGCTGAATTTTATTTTTGCCGGCATCGAACTTGCCGGTGGCCTGCTGACCAACTCCGTCACCATACTCTCCGATGCCGTCCATGACCTGGGCGACAGCATCGTCATCGGGCTATCCCTGGTGCTGGAAAAAAAATCACACCAGGGAAGAACAGCAAAGTTCACCTATGGCCAACGGCGTTTTTCTATACTGGCAGCTTTTTGCACCTCCCTGGTGCTCATTACCGGTTCTGTGTTTATCGTATATGAAGCTATCCACCGGTTGATCCGGGTTGAAGAGGTGCACTCCGCCGGCGTCATCGGGCTGGCTATACTGGGTATCCTGTTTAATGGCATAGCTGTTTTAAGATTAAAAAAGGACAGCAGGGAATCTCTGAACCATAAAGGCATTATGCTGCATTTGTTAGAAGATGTATTAGGCTGGGTAGCAGTATTGGTGGGTGCCATTATTATGTATTTCACCTCCTGGTTCTGGATCGATCCTATCCTGTCTTTATTAGTAGCAGCGCTCATTCTCTGGAATGCCGTTAAAAACATCCGTTCTTCTTTAGGTATTTTTCTAAGCCGTCCCCCCCGGGTTTGAAGAACAAAAAATAGTGCATGACCTGCTGACTTCCTTACCGGCAATCCGGGAAGTAGCTGAGCTGCATTGCTGGACCCTTGACGGCACGCAACATGTGCTCACACTTCAGGTAACACTGGATCCGCAGTTCCGGCCAGAGTCCCAGGAAGCCCTGCTGTTGCAGATCAATACGATCCTTAGCAGGTATGGGCAGTATCATAGTACGATCCAGGTTAAAGAATCCTGCCCTGCAGCAATAACCGCCACCGTTTAAAAATTAAGTCTTTATCATTCCCATTTGGATCGCTTTTTTGATAAGCCCTACTGCATTCTTTACATTTAATTTGAACAATAAATTCAGACGATGATTTTCTACCGCGCTGAGGCTAATGAACAACTTCTTAGCAATTTCCTGGCTGGTCATTTCTTCAGCAATTAATTCCAGTATTTCTTTTTCCCTCATGGTTAAAGCAGGTATAGCATGCTCTGTTGCTCTTGTATCCATAATCAGGTCGCTGAGCATACTGTTCTTTAAGGCAGGATCTAAATACTGCGTTCCATTGTAAACAGTCTCTATAGCCTCAATAATACGGTCCGGGTCCGCTGTTTTCAAAAGATATCCTTTAGCTCCGCTCATAAACATATTTCTGACATGAAAAGCCTGGTTCAGGTTGGAGAGTACCAATATGGCTATCCCTGGGTATTTTTCGGATATAAGTGTCGCCAGTTCATCTCCCTGCTTTCCCTGCATCTGAACATCCAGTAACAAAACATCAGGAAGCCCGTTTTGCAAAGCCACCCAAAGTTCATGTTCATTAGTGCAGGCTTGAAGCAGATCCACCTGGTCATACTCCATAAGCATGTTTTTGATCCCATTGAGCACTACAGGATGATCATCCATTGTTATTACCTTTATTCCCATATGTTCACTTTTTAATGTCCGGATGAACTTTCCGGAATTTTGATTCTTTTCCCGGGTTGCCTTTTTTGCCGGCCAGATTAAATTCTATATAAATATAGGTACCTTTTCCCAAAGCGGAACTAATATGCATATTACCCCCCAGTTCTTTCACCCTTCTTTCCATACTGTCCAGGCCCATTCCTTTTCTTTCCGCTGAAGGATCAAAACCTTTCCCGTTATCTTCTACCGTAATATCCAATACATCACTATGCCTGCTTAGCTGCACCAAAACCGCAGCGGCATGGGCATGCTTTAATACATTCTGTAACAATTCCTGTATGATCCTGTAAACAGCCAGTTGAAAGCCGGGCTCCAGGTTACCAATATAACCGTAATACTGAAAATCCATCTTAAGCCCTTCATCATCCCGGATATTATTACAAAAAATACGTATCGCCTCTACAAGCCCATGACGTAAGATTAACTCCGGCATTAAATTATGGGCGGTTTTGCGCACCTCCGCCATCGTATTGTCCAGGATGCTCCTTGATTCATGATAAATATCAATTGCTGCGACTCCGGGCATCCGCTTAGCCAAAATTCCCAGTTGCATTTTCAGCGTACTCAAAAGCCCCCCGATACCATCATGTAACTCCCTGGCAATACGGGCACGTTCCTTTTCCTCCCCTTCGGATAAAGCTTGCCAGACTGCTATTTTCCTTCTTTGCTTTTCAGACCGCTGCCTGTTGTAATAATAGATACGCAGTATAATTATCGTTGCCAATGCGATGAGTATAAGCCCCCATATCAGGATATTATTTCTAACAATCTTAGCCTTTTGGCTGGTGATCATCAGTTTATTCTCTGCTATCTCTTTATCCTTTTGGGCCATCCTGTATTTTACCTCCAGGAGATTGACGGCATTAATTTTTTCTAAATTGAGGATGCTGTCTTTTAATACGGTAGCCAATTCCTGGTGTACAAAAGCATGATCATAATCACCTGTCTTGCGATAATATTGAGCCAGGTATTTGTAAATATCTACAAGTTCTCTCCGTGCATTCAATGCACGTGCTGTTTGTAACGCAGAAATGAGGTATTCCTTTGCCAACGGATATCTTCCGGCTTTAATCTCCAGCTCGCCCATAGACATAGCGGCACGCATTTTGCCTAAAGCATAATCTGGCTTCATATCTAGCACCCTTAGGAAGCATTCTTTAGCTTTAGGTAAGAACCCTTTCGCTTCATAAATCTTACCGCTCAAATGAATCACATCATGTTGCACCCCTGCTTGCCGAAACTCTGTTGCCAGCTGGAAGGCTCTTTGGCATTTGGATAAAGCATCATCATATTTTTTTGTCCAATATTGTATCCGCGCCTCGTTCAGGTACAGATAGGACAAAATGTATCTGGCTTCCTTATACTTATAGGCAATTTCCTTGCCCTTCTTTATATATTCAAATGCCTTATCCATCTCTCCCATTTCCGATAGGATAGCGCCGAAATTATTGGCATTTCTGGCAATCGCTACAAAATCTTTATTGTTGGTAGCGATCACCGTTGCTTTATAGGAAAATGCCGCTGCCTCATCATAATTACCTGTATGCAGGTAAATAGCACCCATATTATTCAGTAAAACGCCCATATTCTTACTCCCCTCCTCATTCCTGGAGGACAAGTAGCGTATTCCTTCATTCACGTAGGTGAATCCTGCGGCGTAATCAGCACGGCTAATCGCCATAAAACTCAACCCAATCAGGTTTTGAATAATACCCGGTTCAAAGTTTATATCGCGGCTCAATTTTAAGGATTGCTGGTATAGACTCAAGGCACTGTCCTGTTGGTACCAACCCAGGCTATCTGCACGCTTTTTGAGCCGTAATACCTCCATACTATCATTTGGTGGAACCAAAGGGATTGTGGAAGGGTCAACGCCATTATTACAGGAGCACAATACGCATAAAATACAGTAAACCAATATCCTGTTCCTTCTCTTATATTTCAGCGCTTCCATAAAGACCGAGAAATTAATGTGATGATGCAAATTAGCAGATTATTGTCAGCTATGCTACCGATACCTTAAAAAGTGTGGTTTACACCATTTCAAAAACTGCAGTTTGCACCATGCGGAGTTAGAATCATAAAAAATACCTTTGCTATAGAAATCGGAATAAAGCTCAGGGAAATGGTAATGATTCCTGATTTTTTATACTTATCGTGTACCTCAATTTCTATTGATCAATCAATTTTTAAAATTAAAAAAAATGAGAAAAATGGACATTAATACAAAAATCAGCCAAGCCATGAGCTACAGTGGCATAAATACTGCTATCCGCTCCCGCTACCTTAAAGGCTTTGCCCTATGCTTATTATTAGGAAGCTACACACAAGAGACAAAGGCACAGAATGCCAATTTTGAATGGGCCAGGAATATGGGGAATAATAGTTTCGATCAGAGTTTAGGTGTAAAAGCCGATGGCAACGGAAATGTGTATGCAACCGGCTTCTTCCAGGGGGCGGCAGCTTTTGATGCCGGCACAGGTGCCACTACGCTCACTTCAGCAGGTAGCAGCGATGCTTTCCTGGTGAAATATGGTGCTGGAGGTAACTATCTATGGGTGAGAGGCTTAGGCGGCGGTAAAAATGATCAAGGACAGGCGATAGCTACAGACGGTAAGGGTAATGTATATGTCATCGGGCGCTTCAGTTCGGCAGACTTTGTTCCTGGGGGCAGTACCACTTCATTTACTGCTATAGGCAGTAATGATATGTTTTTAGTCAAGTACGATTCTTCTGGCAACTTTCTCTGGGCCAATCATATAGGAGGTCCCCGTTACACTTATGCTAATGGAATAACCGTGGATGGTAATGATAATGTTTATATTGTGGGTAATTTCAGTGACTCCACAGATTTTGATCCAGGTGCAGGTACCGCCACTCTTAAAGCTTCCGGCTCAGGCGACATATTTTTGGCCAAGTACGATGTCGATGGGAAGTACACCTGGGCTATAAATATGGGAAGTAACGACGGCTCCTATGGTCAGGGCGTAGCTGTGGATGATGGTGGGAATGCTTACATTACCGGTTTCTTTACCGGATCCGTAGATTTTGATCCCGGTACTGGAACCCGGCTCCTGACCTCTATAGGATCCAGTGATGTGTATCTAGCTAAGTATGATGTCAATGGTAATTATGTGTGGGCTAACAGTATGGGAGGCGGTAATGACGATTATGGTTTTGGTGTAGACCTGGATCACAACGGCAACGTGTATATAGCGGGGTTCTATAAAAATTCAGCAGATTTCAACCCGGGCAGCGGTAGTGCTATACTTACATCCGTAGCCAACAGCAGAGATGGATTCGTTGCTAAATACGACTCCAGCGGTGGTTTCCTTTGGGCTAATAGCATAGGAGATGCCGGTAGCGATGAATCCCGGGACCTCAGTGTGGATAGAAATGGCAATGTGTATGTGGCCGGGGTGTTTTCGGGATCTGTAGATTTCGATCCCGGCAATAGTAATGCTACGCTTGCCTCCGCAGGCCTGGGAGATGCATTTCTGGCTAAGTACGACCCTAACGGTAATTACCTATGGGCTAAGCGTATGGGCGGTACTGCTTTTGATCAAAATTGGGATGTGGCCCTTGATCCAAGTGGTAATGTATTTACTTCCGGACATTTCTTATCTGCACCGGCAGATTTTAACCCTGGCGGTACTGGTGGCCAGCTTACTCCTATAGGCGGAAGCGGGGCCGATGGATTTGTGGTGAAATTTGGTTGTAGTGATACCTCGTCTTCTTTCCTCGCGTTATCAGAATGTGGAGAAAGCTATACTTTCCATGGAGAAACCCATACGGCAAGCGGCACCTACCTACACGTTTTGTCCGGCATTGCAGGCTGTGACAGTACGGTAGTACTGGAATTATCCCTCTATAAAATAGAGCCAAATATAACTATTAATGAGTTTGAATTAGGGGTTGCTGAAACCTATGCTACCTATCAATGGATCAAAGATGGAGAAGATATACCCGGCGCTACCAGTGCTACTTATACCGTCACGGAAAATGGAGTTTACCAGGTAAGGGTTACCAACGAAAGTGGCTGTGAGGGTATATCTGATGTGTATCCTGTTACCAATGTATCCATAGGGGAGCTCAATAGCCTGGGACAGCAAATTAATATCTATCCTAATCCGGCAAACGATATCCTGTATATCCATAGTCCTGTACCTGTAAATACAAGCCTTTGCAGCATAGAAGGGCGTAACCTTACAGAGGTAATTAATGCCAAAACCATTGACGTAAGTAATCTTGCCCAGGGTATATACCTGCTGCGTATTACAGATAAGAGCGGCAGACTGATTAAGGTAGAAAAGGTATGGAAGCAATAAGGCCATGAACTATAATTTACTACAGGGATATGCTTCCGGGCCTGTCCCTGTAGTTGAGTTGAATAAACATACAAGTACCGTTTTAAGCAAATTCCATAGCAAGTTATCCATCAATATTAATGATCCGCAAGCTACATGCATCCATGCAAATACCCACGAATGTGTTGGTGCAGGAATATTGAGCAATTGGATAAGTATTGAAATCGAAAAATCCCCAGATTTCTCTGAGGATTTTGCGGAGAGAGCGGGATTCGAACCCGCGATACAGTTTCCCATATACACACTTTCCAGGCGTGCTCCTTCAACCACTCGGACACCTCTCCCTGTTTTGCAAGGGAGGCGAAGGTACAATAATTTTATCAAGATCTGAAAAAATCATAAATTTGCAGTCTTTTTAGCATCATGGTGAAGATTGGCAGGATAGAATTACCGGAGTTTCCGCTATTGTTGGCACCGATGGAAGATGTGAGTGATCCTCCTTTTCGGGCAGTGTGTAAAGAGCAGGGGGCAGATCTGATGTACACGGAATTTATTTCTTCCGAGGGATTGATCAGAGATGCCATCAAAAGCAGGCAGAAACTGGATATATTCGATTATGAACGTCCGATCGGTATCCAGATATTCGGAGGAGATGAGGAGGCAATGGCCCTGTCTGCCAGAATTGTGGATGCCACGCAACCCGATCTTATTGACATCAATTATGGTTGCCCGGTGAAGAAGGTAGTGTGTAAGGGTGCCGGTGCCGGCATTCTGAAAGATATACCCAAAATGATACAGTTGACTAAGGCCGTGGTCAACTCGACCTTACTGCCGGTAACCGTCAAAACCCGCCTGGGTTGGGATGAAGATTCCAAAAATATAGAAGAAGTAGCAGAACGCCTGCAGGATATCGGCATCCAGGCTTTATCCATCCATGGACGCACCCGGGTACAGATGTACAAAGGAAATGCCGACTGGACCCTTATTGCCCGGGTAAAGAACAATCCACGCATCCATATTCCTATATTTGGTAACGGAGATATCGATACCCCGCAAAAGGCTTTGGACTATAAAAACAGGTATGGTGTGGATGGTATTATGATAGGCCGTGCTGCTATCGGCCATCCCTGGGTTTTCAGGGAATTCAAACACTTTTTGAATACCGGAACTGAGCTGGCACCGCCAACGCTTGAGGAACGTATCGATACCTGTTCCAACCACCTGACGAAGTCTGTAGCCTGGAAAGGTGAAAAGCTGGGCATCCTGGAAATGCGCCGTCATTATGCCTCCTACCTGAAAGGACTTCCTCATGTAAAAGAGTACCGGATGAAACTGGTCAATAGCCTCGACCTTTCTGAGATCATAACGGTCCTGCAGGAATTAAAGGAAGATCAGTTGCAACATGCCTAAAAAAACGGGGAAAACAATTTTATGGCGTTGGGTAATAACCCGTAGTTTGCTTCAAACGGATACTGCCACTTTCTGAAACAGCTTCATAATATTCATGAAACCGGTCGTCCTCCGCGCTAAAACCGATAAGACATTGATAAGGCTCCGGGCCGGCTTTAAGGACCGGCTTCAACTGCACCCCTTCATGCCATTTGGGTAAGGTGATCGTTGTTTCGTTACTATTGAAGCCATATTCCAGTTTCAGCAGGTAAACGCCTTGTGCACTACTGTCCGTACTGATCACACTGACCCGGTAATAAGCATCATTTAATTGATCCTCCTTGATTCGCTGCTCCAGCCGGTCCACTATAGTTCCGGCCACAGGTGGCTTCCAGGCAGGTTCTCTAGCTTCCTGTTTAATTGAGGCCTGCATTGCTGCTGGATTTTCACCACAACCCCAGGTTCCCGTGAGCAAGAGCGCACTCCATAAAACTTTAATATTCATCTCGGTTGTTTTAATCCGCAAAAGAAAATTATTTTTACCAGATAAAAGATAATAGCTCTTTAAAAAATGAAACATCCTCCTTTTTTGAAACCTGGTGATACTATAGCGATAACCTGTCCATCCGGGTATATGCCGACAGAACGCATTGCTTTTGCAAAAAAAGCATTGGAAAAATGGGGTTATATAGTTATCGTCGGTCAGACCATAGGCAGCGCTCATTTCTATTTCTCTGAAAGAGATGAGGTTCGCCGGGACGAGTTACAGGCTTTCCTCGACCATAAAGTAGTAAAAGCCATCCTTATGGGTCGGGGAGGGTATGGATTGAGCCGGATAATTGACGATCTGGATTTCAGCCATTTTAAAAAACAACCTAAATGGATATGCGGTTTTAGCGACATCACTATGCTCCATAGTCATATCCATGCCCGATACCGTATTCCGACACTCCATAGCCCTATGTGTGGTGCTTTTCAGAATGAAAATGAAGCGTTACCCCATTTGCAATCTTTGCATAATGCCTGGACTGATGTACCTATACATTACCCGGTAAGCCCTAACCCGAACAATAAAAAGGGAAAAGCCTCCGGTATCCTTGTGGGCGGAAACCTGGCCATACTGGCCCATCTGAGTGGTTCGGCTTCCCAAATGAACACCGAAGGAAAAATACTCTTCCTGGAAGATGTCGGGGAATATCTGTATAATATAGACCGTATGCTCTATACCCTGAAGCGATCCGGAATGCTGCGCAATCTTGCGGCATTGGTTTGTGGTGGCTTTACGGAGTTGAAGGATACGGAAAGACCTTTCGGCCAGGAGATACACGAGTTGATCCTCGACAAAGTAAAAGACCAGGACTACCCGGTCTGTTTTGATATTCCCGCAGGCCATCAGGATATCAATTACACTTTATTATTGGGTAAATATTATGATTTGGAGGTAACTACTCATAAAGTAACCTTTAATCACTCTATAAATCAATAGTATTAACTGTTTTTAACAGATAATTTTTTATAGTAGCCTGCAACAAATTATTTTTTTCTATTGTTAAATAAAAATTTACTTCCATAACTAATCATTGTATCTACATGAATTGTTTATCTTTGCATTCATTTTAAAACCAAAAAGTAAAAAATCTTATGAACAAAATAACCCTGACTTTAGCAGCCGCGGCGCTATTATTTGCAGCTTCCTGCAACAATTCTCCTAATGCTGATGATGCCGGTGCCGGCGATGCCCTGGCCACACAAGAGGCTACAGGTGCAACCCTGAATGTAGATTTGGCTGCCAGCACTATTGCCTGGATAGGATCCAAGCCCATTGGCAAACAACATAACGGAACTATCGGGTTAAAAGAAGGTACTTTAAGTATAGAAAACAATACCTTGACCGGAGGAAATTTTGTTCTTGATTTCAATACATTAACCCCACTGGATCAGGATAGCACTGGAAATGCAAAATTAAAGGGCCATCTTTTGGCTCCTGATTTCCTGGATGCCACTCAGTTTCCTGAAGGTTCTTTCCAGATCGTTAGTGTAACAGCAGGAGTAGATACTGCTACAGTAACCAATAAAGCAGCTACCCATATGGTCAGCGGTAACCTTACACTGAAAGGGGTAACTAAAAGTATCTCTTTCCCCGCTCAGATCCATGCTTCAGCAGAACATGCTACTGCCACAGCTACTTTTAATATTGACCGTACACAATGGGGTATTAATTATGAAAGTGATGCCAGCCTGAAAGATAAGTTTATCAATAATGAAATCAACTTTACGGTAAACATTGTTGCACATCAATAATTAAATCGTATATACAAAGTAACTTAAAAAGAGCCCGCTGATTGCAGTGGGCTCTTTTTAGAAACAACAAAGTCTGAATCCGGTTAATTTTCCGGCTTTATCAGAATCTACTACCTTTGCATCAACGTACAACATAGTCCACGGCGTAAAATTAATGGTATGACAACAGCAGCTATTTTTCCTGAAAGGATTTTATTGACATTAGAGCAGGACGGTACTTTAAAACAAATCACAGAGAAGGTCATTCAAGGCCAACGCATTACTACGGAAGAAGGCTTATGGCTCTTTGAAAAAGGGGAACTCAATTTCCTGGGTACTTTAGCCAATTTTGTAAGAGAAAGGCTGCATGGAAAGAAAACCTACTTCAACCGCAACTTTCATATAGAACCTACCAATGTCTGTATCTTTACCTGTGCCTTCTGCTCCTACTCCCGCACTTACAAACACAAGGAAGACGGCTGGGAATTAAGCCTGCAGGAAATGATGGACATCGTCAAAAAATATGACGGGCAGCCGGTAACGGAGGTTCATATCGTAGGTGGCGTACATCCTAAGATGAATCTTGATTTCTTCTGTGATTTATTACAGCAAATAAAGACTCATCGTCCGGAGTTACACCGCAAAGGCTTTACTGCAGTAGAGTTGGAATACATGATCCGCAAAGCAAAGCTGACTACGGAAGAGGGCATGCGTAAATTAAGAGACGCGGGGCTTCAGTCGCTGCCCGGTGGTGGTGCTGAAATCTTTGATCAATCCGTGCGTGATGTGATCTGTGCGGATAAAGTAGATGCAGAAGGTTGGTTACATATTCATGAAACGGCCCATAACCTGGGTATGCATAGTAATGCCACGATGCTTTATGGCCATATTGAAAACTATGCCCAACGGATAGACCATATGGAGCGGCTAAGAATCCTGCAGGACAAAACCGGCGGATTCAATTGTTTTATCCCGCTAAAATTCCGCAATAAGGACAATGACATGTCCCATCTTGAAGAGGTCTCTATCGTTGAAGATTTGAAATTATATGCCATAGCCCGTATCTTCATGGACAATATTCCCAACTTGAAAGCCTACTGGCCTATGCTGGGCAGGGAAACAGCACAACTTACCCTCGAATACGGGGTCAATGATCTGGATGGTACCATTGATGATACTACTAAAATATACTCAATGGCAGGAAGCGAGGAACAAAGCCCTTCAATGACTACGGAACAGCTATGTGACCTCATCCTCACTGCCGGAAAAATACCGGTAGAACGGGATACTTTATATAATGAAATCCAGGTTTTTGACCGGGTGGACAGCTAATTGAAGATTGTGCAGCGATCTTTAAATGCGCATACACGCTATTCACCTCAGTGCAGCACCAATACAGGTAGGGAACCCGAATCAGTACTGCACTGAGGTGGCATGCATTATACAGGCGGTATTGCTTCTGAAAATTTAATTTTTTACCAGTTTCGAAGCAAACTGTCGCCCATTTTCTTTATTTTTTACCTGTATCAGGTACATACCTTTCGCAAACGAAGCCAACGCAATCTTAACAGATGGTGCAGTAATAGCCTGCTGTTGCACCATTCGTCCGCTAAGATCCATAATATTCAATTGCAGTGCAGTAGTGATGTCTTCCTCAATATTTAAAATAAATTCGCTGCTTGCAGGATTAGGGTAGAGCCTTGCCTGGATTGGTTTCTGAACAAGATCGATAGCAGTAGGATCGAACTCTTCATAGAAATAATGTACCTGATTATGCGCAGAAATGGCACCTGCAGCGTTGTAATCGTATTGGTCTATCGTTTTAATATTCTTTTTATCTGTAAAAATACTTGCAGCCAGCGCGGTCAATTTACGCTCTGTATAATACCGGACAGTATCATACATACCAGCAGCATTCACGGTCCAGGCCCAGCGCTCTTTTTCCTTGTATTCAGTACTTGCCACATCCCAGTCGTAGCCTGTATTGGCAATCAGGACATTGTCAACATTATAAACAAAGGATACCAAATAATTAGGCAACCCATCCTTAGTAAGAAATATGCTATCTCTTAAACCTGCCGCATTGTAGTGCCAAACGACCTCCCATATCTCTACTTTTGTGGTATTACCAGGTAAAGTCGTCAGGTAGTTTTTCGTTATTTCTTTATGAATCTTAGGGTCGGTAGCTGAGCTATATTCCCGCCATATGCTATCTATTGATATTTCACTATTTTTCACTGTCATTCTTCGTTGAAAAGCTGGTCTACCCTGAGCATCAATATCTAGTGCGCTCGTCCATACATAGTTACTTTTTAAAGAAGGGTCATTTTTGCTATAATCCAAAATCATGGTATCGTACAAACCGTAACCATCTTTATTGTATTTTGTGCCCTGATAGAAATAGTCGGTGCTGAGATTGTTGCCCAAGGTATAATTTCTTCGGAAGCTTTGATGGGCCACAAAAGTACCGCCAGCATCCCAAGTATAATTCCATATCTCATAGGGTGTAGCATCCGTAAAATAGTTGATTTGCTGTAAATGGTGGTTGTTTGAATTATCCCATTTTATGCTATAAAATGGATGGGCAACTTTAAATTCTGAACGTTGATGATAGTAATAAGCGGTATCTGCACGACTATGACTTTCGTAGGTACCGTTATCCAAGAGTACAGTATAGGATTGACGACCGTTACTGTAAAAATGATACATACTATCGACCACTGTGCCGTTGGCAATATTACTGGACAGAAACAGCCTTTCACCGATAGCTGTAGGTCGCGCAGCTTCTCCTTTGGGCAGGCCTTTAGTTGTTTTAAACGCTCCTATCCCTTTAAAATGTTTGTCCATACCCTGAGGAGGACTGGGAACCACCGTTTGTAGATTTCGACCAGATACCTGGGCCATTGAATGGACAGAGATGCTGAGTGTAACCAGGCTCAAAAGGAATTGCTTTTTCATAATATAGCTCGTTTTATTTTTGCCTACTCTTTTAAATATGCAGTTTTCGGCGCCCCTGCAGGTATATGCGTTATTATAAGATGAAGGACGAATCTCAGTTCATTGCCCTCCAATGAGCGGTATCTAAACACTTAAGAAAAGTGCATAAGGCTTTGCTGTGCAAATGTGCATTTACTGGTATAGAACAACAAGTTTAGGACGTAACAAAAGCGTAACAATTGTAACACTCTCTTTAAATAATTGTCTATTATTAATTTAGAAATCTAATTTGTTGTACTTTATTTTAAATAGCCCTGTTCAATCACGAGGCATATGGGCTAAAAATTGGGGACGTAGAGGGCCCTCATTCTTGAATTGGAAAAAAATCCTATCGACCGGAGCCAAATGGTTTGGCCCGGCGGCATTGATTGGGGAAGAAATGGAGCACTGTATGGTTAAAAAGGAAGAGGACAGGATGATCCGTTGGTATAGAAAATCAGCGGATTTCGGATAGTATAAGGTGGCGCAACGCCGTATTAATTGTTGATACCCATTTTGGCTAACAAGGAATAAGGGGTATCATCCAGGTTACCTTGCAACTTATTGCGGGTTCGATTCCAGGTTACCCGCACGCTATCTGATGTTACCCCAAGTATTTGGGCCATTTCTTTATGCGCCAGACCTAATTTACTCAACATCAGATAGCGCAGCTCTGAAGCGGTAATCGAAGGATATTGCTCTTTAATGATGATGGTAAAGTCAGGATACAATTTATTAAAAGAATTTAAGAATTCCAGCCAGTCGTCGTTGGTGAGGATGCTTTTTTCCCGCAATGCCGATAAGGAATGGTTCAGATCGAATGCAACCGGATGGGGTGCATTTTTCAATTCCTTCAGTTCCTCGGAAATAGTTTCTATGATTAAGTTTTTATCGTGTATATTTTTCAGAAACAACTGTATATCGGCCTGCGCTTTCAGTAATTCTGCTTCAGCTCTCTCTTTTTCCAATTGCGCCACTTGTTGCTGTGCTACATAAAGCTGGTATTCTTTGTTTTTTCTCAGTCTTGTAATATAGTATAAGGCATAACCGATGAATGCCAATATGAGGATAACGGCTACCGCGATGGCTAAACGCATCTGGTCTTTTTCATGTTCTGCCTTTGTGATCAGCCTTTCTTTTTCAAAAGCATAGTGTGCCTCTTTCCGGGCAATTTCGGCCTTGGCATCCTGACCAGCCATGCTGTCCCTTACGGCAATATAATTGAGCAGTGTAGTATACGCCTCTTTATAATTACCCGATTCCTGATAGGCATTAATCAACAAAGACCATATATAAGTTTTCTGCGGAACATCTCCCAGGGCAAAAGCTAGGTTTAAAGCATGAGTTTCGTAATCAATAGATGTTTGAAAACGCCTTGATGGGTCAATACGCAAATCGGATAGTATGCTGTCAGGTGCATTTTGAATCAGCATACCCATATCTTTAAAATACAGCATTCTTAAAAACTGATTGTTATGCTTATCTGCAAGTAGTTTACATTGCTGGTGGTACTGCAATGCCTGTTTAAAGTCGGAAAGCGTCTGGTATATTACCGCCACATTGGCATAATCCTCAGCAAGACTTACTTCGTCATTAATGGCGTTACTTATTTTAATAGATTGGCTATAGGCCTGCAATGAGGCTTCATATTGCCCCGTATTCATCAGCACATTTCCCTTCCAACTATAAGTAAAAGCCAATCCACGCCGGTCGTCGTTTATGAGATTAATTGTCTTTATTTTTTCTATACAATCCAGAGTTTTTCCGAAATCATTTAAATGATAATAAACCTCACCAATTCTTTTAAGTACATCAATTTTTCCAGCGTTATTGCCCCACCGCTCGCTATAATCTAATGCTTTATGGTAATACTCCAAAGCTTTGGACAGGTTGAGCCTTTGGTAATAGAGATGCCCGTATTCAACATAGACGGAGGGCAATAAATGCTGATCCTTCAACATTCCGACTTTTGCAAGCGCTTGACTGAGATAGCGGTCACTTTGCTCAAAGTCTAAGACGTTTTTATAGAGCATGCCTATATTTAATAAATTACGGGCAATACCTTCATCGTCCTTCATTTGTTTGCAAAGAGCGATAGACTTCCTATAGCAGGCCAACGCTTTTGTCGAGTCATTCAAATCTGTATAGCAGTTGCCCATATGTCGCCATGCTATGGTCTGTCCTCTTTTGAATTGGAGTTGGCTGGCCAGGTCTAAAGCCGTCTGGGCATAGGTCAGACTGGATGAATCGTGACGATGACTCAAATAATACGCTCTGCTCAAATCCAGAAGCCGGTTAACTTTGAATGTATCGTCTTTGCCTTGTTTGCGTATGGCCGCCAGGGAGGAATCGGCTGTACCCGGAACCGCTGACACCGAGGAAGGAGCACATATGAGAACTACGGAAACAATAAGCCAAAACAAATTCCCAGCCATGAATCAAAGGATAAAATATACATCAGTATCGCTTTTGCCCTTATACTGCCACATAGCAAAATTTGAAATAATACAAATGTATAATGAGACACAGCAGTCTTTTCAATTCCGGCACACGCGAGGACGCGTGGCCCCTTAACTAAACACGCTCAATAATAATTAATCCCGATAGCTTTCCTGGCCAGATCCAGTGTTTGCGCGGCCCGCTCCCTGCCTTTTTCAGCACCCTGCTTCAAAATTTTACGCAGGGAGTCTTCATCTTGCTGTAGCGCTGCAGCGCGTTCTCTTATAGGGCTGATAAAACGGATCATATCTTCCGCCAGTTGTTTTTTCAGATCGCCATAGCGGATCTCAGCTTTGTTATAAGCATCCAGGTATTGCTGATAAATAGCGCCATCCGCTACCAATTGCAATAGCTGGAAGATGTTTTGAATATAATCAGGCATCTCCATATGATGGGCTGTCGGACCTGCATCCGTTTTAGCCTTCATGATTTTCTTCCGGATCAGTTCATCATCATCACTCAGGTAAATGGTCGCATTCACATTTTCACTCTTACTCATTTTACCATTACCGTCCAGGCTCATGATCTTCACCGTATTGGGATCAAAACGAAAGACATGAGGTTCCGGAAACAATTCACCGTACCTGTTATTAAAACGTTGTGCAAAATTCCGGGCCATTTCCAGGTGCTGTTCCTGGTCTTTACCTACAGGCACCTTTACCGCCCTGTGAATGAGAATATCGGCAGCCATCAGTACCGGATAAGTTAATAAGCCGGCATTGACATTATCGGGGTTTAACCGCACTTTATCTTTAAAAGTCGGCACTTTTTCCAATTCCCCTTTATAGGCCAACATATTCAACATGAGGTATAATTCGGGGATTTCAGGAATATCACTTTGTGCATATAATGCCACCTTGTCCGGATCCAGGCCACTGGCAATATTCTCTGCAGCTACACGGAACACATTCGCTTTAAGGTCTTTGGGATCGGGGTGGGTGGTCAGGGAATGATAATCCGCTACGAAAAAGTAGCAGTTATAATCCTCCTGCATCTTTACATAATTATGTATAGCGCCGAAATAATTCCCGAGATGCAAATAACCTGTAGAGCGGATGCCGCTCACCACAACTTCCTTTTGTGACAACATGAAGCAAAATTAAATAAAACTTAAGCAATTAGGATTAAATTAAAAAACATCACTTTCTTTCCTTTCCTTCTTCGGAGGATAAATAAAGTCCAGGGGGTATTTAATAAAAAACCGCCAGATCAGCTTGCCTACATTCGGCAATTGAGATAAAGGTACATTCCGGGACCTGACTGCTACGTAAAAGGCTAAAGAAAAACTGACCAGGAAATTGAAAAAGCCGACACCAATAACACCGATAGTGGTCCAGATCCAGTCAAAGGCACTTAAGGTGTTCTCCAATCCATCTACGGCAAATCCAAAATATGCGGTAGAAATGGTAATATGACGGATATCAAATGGAATTCCGAAGAAATCACCGATGAGCTTTGCATAACCCAGCATAAAGCCCAGGGCAATATTCCCGGTAATACCCCCAAGGTTGCGCACCAGGTAATCCGCGATCCTGCTCAGTGTTTTGCCGTTAAAAATACGCTTCAGCGGACCATGCTCTTTTAACCGGGCCTCGATATTGCCATAAATGACTTTGTTATCCACATAACCAGAGATGATACCGCTGGTAAACAAGCATACCCCAGTAATACAGGCATATACCCAAACCAGGCTCAGCAAAGGATTCTGATCATGCAGGGCCTGCAGGTTTTCTTCCCGACCTCCGAGCAGAGGATCTCCCGTTGCCGCCTGCCAGGCTACAGACAACAAATAGGCCAGGGGAAATACGACAATCAGGTTGCCGGCAAAAGAGGCAAACTGGCTACGCCATACTTTACCGAAGGTAAGAGCCAGGCCCTTTAAGGAAACGCCACCCTTCCGGCTATCCAGGGAACTGGCCAATGCTGAGGCCGTCATGGTAGGTTGTTTGGTTGCGAGGGACGCTCCGGTGATGAATAAGGCAACAAAAGCCAGGGCATAATTAAATCCATAAAAGAAATATTGCCAGAAGGGCGCCATATGCACTTTATGTAACAATGCCTTTACTAAAGCAGCAAAAGCAATAATAATACCGCCGGCTGCAGCGGAATAAAAGAAGGCGGTGTATTCATTACGTGTGGTGGTAATGTAATGCTCACCGGATGCACTTTTATGCTCTGCTATCTGGTAGGCCAGCATCCCGGAATTTTTCCGGTAAAGGTCTTTTACGCTATAGCGCTTATTAATACTTTCTATAATGGTTTCAAACAACAGAACGGAATGGTATACGCTTTCCTGGGGTAGGCCGTCCGGCGTTAAAAACCGGATGATAATACGCATGCGTAGCAACTGCTGGGAGGTTCGCAGCAAAAGGTAACTCTGGCTCAGGCTGGTACCGGATTCTGCTGTTTTACCCCTGATTTCTGTAATCACGGCCTCACAGTTCATGATCTGGTCCAGTGCTTCCTGGGCACTGGCCTGCAAGAATACTTCGGATGCCTTGCCGGTCGTCAATAAATGAATAAATGCCTGTACTTTTCTGTTTTGTTCAATAAAGGGGGTGATCACCTCCGCCTCATATTTTAACTGCCCGCTTAGCTCGTCCTCAAGCCCCAGGTAAGACACCCTGTAGGAGAGAATCGTCAGCGCGTTGGTCAGGTAATTCTGAAAGGGAGTATCGGTATCATCAAGGCCACCAGCCGCGATCCTGAAAAATTCAATCCATAATTCATCCGGCAGTGCAGCCACCCATTTATAATCATCCTTTTTAAAAAAAGCTCTTTCCAGGAGATAATACATGCTGCGCTTCTGCGGGAGGGGAGGCAAAATACGATGACGGAACTGGCGAAACAACTCCGAGAAAAATGTGCCGCTGTTCAGGATACCTACATCAGTAAAAAGGCTTTGGCAATCCCGGTTGTTAAACAAATAAACAAACATTTGCTGTAAGCCTGTCTTAAAATCATTATGCTCCCGGAGGGCCTGAAGGAGCTGTTGCATCTGCTCCGCAACCGGCTGTCTTCTTGCCGGGCGAATAAATGCGATAAGTTCAATAAATAAAGTAGCGTACCTGTTCGTATCGGTAGTATTACTGATCTCTTCTACCAATGCAGACAAGTTATCTTCCCGGTTACTTCTTGTAAAAAACCTCATATACCTTGCAAAGAAAAGGAATTGAGTTTAAAACGAATTACTTTTGCATCAGGCAAACCTCTTAACATGATTAAAGTACTACATAACCCTTTCTGTTCCAAAAGTAATTGTGTGCTGGAACTCCTTAAAGAAGAGCAGGTGCCTTTCGAATCACTGGATTATCAAAAAAATCCATTAGATAAAGAAGGCCTGACCACCCTGTTGCTGCACCTGGGCCTTACGGCAGAGGAGCTTATCCGTAAGAATGAAACCCTGTTCCTGGAAAAATTTGAGGGAAAACAGTATTCGGAAGAGCAATGGGTCGAAATCATGGTGCAATATCCCGTCCTGATACAACGTCCTGTTCTTATTGATGGAGACAAGGCCATAATCGGGCGGCCACCGGCCGATATCCTCCGGTTTATTAAAAAATAGTCCGGTAGCTATCCTTGTAATGAATCAAATAACAAACATAAACCCTATCATGAGTTATCCAACAACCACTCGTTAACAAGAACATTTTTGAGCGAAAAACGTTCTTGAATATATTCCCCTTAAATTCGTGGAAGCAAAATTACCGGCAAAGAGGACCGGAAAGCAAAAATTTTATGTCTGATCATATTGAAATCTTCGGTGCCCGGGTGCATAACCTGCGCAATATCGATGTACAAATACCCAAAAACCAGTTAGTCGTCATTACAGGTTTGAGTGGCAGTGGTAAATCTTCCTTAGCATTTGATACCATCTATGCCGAAGGCCAGCGACGTTATATGGAAAGTTTTTCCGCTTATGCCCGCCAGTTTATGGGCGACCTGGAACGGCCTGATGTGGATAAAATAACAGGACTCTCTCCTGTCATTTCCATTGAACAGAAAACGACCAATCGCAACCCCCGATCCACAGTAGGCACGGTTACAGAAGTCTATGACTTCCTGCGCTTATTATTTGCCCGTATCGGAATTGCCTACAGTTACGAAAGCGGGAAAGAAATGCACCGCTATTCCGAAGAAGAAATCGGCGTACACATCCAGAAAAACCTGAAGGATAAAAAAATAATACTCCTGGCACCCGTGATCCGCGGCCGTAAAGGGCATTACCGCGAGCTGTTTGAACAAATACGGAAACAAGGTTATGTGCGCGTGCGCGTGGATGGGAAAATTGAAGAACTCAAAGAAAAAATGCAGGTCGACCGTTATAAAATACATGACATTGAGATCGTCATTGACCGGCTTGAAGTCAACAAGGAGTCTTCAGCGCGTTTGAACCAAAGCTTACAAAAGGCATTGCAGACCGGGAAAGGCCTCTTGTTTGTCCAGGATCATGAAAGCGGGCAAATATACCAATACAGCAAGCACCTTATGGATGCGGATAGCGGGGTTTCTTACGAAGATCCCTCTCCCAATTCGTTCTCCTTCAATTCTCCCTATGGCGCCTGTCCGTCC
>CAZFKK010000007.1:0-359 GCA_964519735.1 uncultured Taibaiella sp. | reverse complement strand
CAACCATCCAGGCGGGCGGCATCTCCCCACTGGGAGAGGCCCGGGAAGCCGGAAGCTGGAAACAGGTAGAGGCTTTTGCCAAAAAGAACAAAATACCGCTGAACAAACCGCTGAAAGATATACCCCAGCAGCAAATTAATTTAATCCTTTTTGGAAATTCAGAAGGGCAAATGACTTACCAGCAGAATGATGGTGAAGCCTACAGCTATCTTTTAGATGCAACTGAATTTGAAGGCGTACTTAATATGGTGATGCGCTGGTTCAATGAATCTACTTCGGACTATATCCGGGACTGGGCAGAAAAATTTATGGTGCTGGATAATTGGCCCGAGTGCGAAGGCACACGCCTGAGAAAAGAG
>CAZFKK010000006.1:19432-29338 GCA_964519735.1 uncultured Taibaiella sp. | reverse complement strand
TTGCTTCCTTTGCAGGTTGTGCTACCGGAGCTGCAGTAGCAGGCCTTTCCGCGGTTTCATCAATCTTGCAGGCCAGGTCCCCTATATTTAAAGTATCGTTTTCCTGTGCTACAGTATGCAGGATACCTGCCTGCTCCGCGTTAAGTTCAAAGGTGGCTTTTTCAGATTCAAGCTCACAAATGATCTCATCCCGCTCAACCCATTCACCGTCGTTTTTAATCCATTTTACCAAGGTAACCTCACTGATGGATTCTCCTACGGGGGGCACTTTAATTTCTATCATGGAAGAATATGTAATTAACTGAATATTTGAAAATGGCGACAGGAAAGCAATACTTCCTTTCAACCGGGCTGCTAAATTAGCAAACCCTATTCATTCCGCAAACTAATTTGGCAAATTGGTCCCTTCCCACAAGAACGTTTTCAGGGATATAAGTTTCAATTCCCTGTTTTAAGACGTAATTATTCTATAAAAAAAGTAGCATTTTTCAAAAACCTTCCCTATCTTTGCACTCCACAAAAAGGCCAAAGGTTTTCTTTTGGCTTTTTGTTTTGCAGTTTTTTATCTATACGGGCATGGTGCAATGGTAGCATACGGGTCTCCAAAACCTTTGATCTGGGTTCGAATCCTAGTGCCCGTGCAATCAATACAGGCAAAATGACAAATTTAATTTGTTTCTTGCCTTTTATTTTCTTTTTACATACTTATATTGATTATGAGCAAATTCGCAACATATGTACAGGAAGCTTATGATGAGCTGGTCCATAAAGTAAGTTGGCCTACCTGGAGTGAATTACAGCAAACGACGCTTATCGTGCTGATTTCCCTGGCTATTATTACCGCTGTTATTTTTGGTATGGATGCCGCATCCGAAGCTGTAATGAAATTGGTATACGGCATGGCAGGTAAATAAAAATTTTAAAATGAAGCTCCTGTTATTACGACAGGAGCTTCATAAATCTATAACCCATGAGTGAAACGAGTACGCAACAGGCTACGGAACAGGATACCAAATGGTATGTGCTTCGTATTGTGAGCGGTAAAGAAAGAAAAGTAAAAGAATACCTGGATAAAGAGGTTAAAATTAACGGATGGGGTGACGCCATTCTTCAGATTCTTTGCCCGGTAGAAAAAATATTTAAAGTACTGAATGGGAAAAAGGTCCTAAGAGAAAAAACCCTGTTTCCCGGCTATATCATGCTGGAAGCCCTGGATGGCAAACTGAATGATACGATGATACAGGGCATTACCGGGGTCACCAATGTTATCCACTTTTTGGGTAAAGAACATCCTATTGCTTTACGCAAAAGCGAAGTTAATAAAATGTTCGGCAAACTGGATGAGGTGTCAGAACAAGGAATCGGTTACGCAGAACCCTATATTATCGGGGAAACTGTAAAAATCATCGATGGTCCTTTCAATGATTTCAATGGTACTATTGAAGAAGTTAATGAAGAAAAGAAGAAGCTTAAGATTGTTGTAAAGATCTTTGGCCGCGCTACACCGGTAGAACTCAACTATTCACAGGTAGAAAAGATCGCTTAATACTCTACTAATATTTTAAAAAAGCCTCCGGAGAGAAAACCGGAGGCTTTTTTAATAGCAATATCTGCTCCTTGCTGTTTTGATAAAAGGGCTATTGCCTGGAAATCTTTTCCACTTTGATCAATCTGCCTTGCCTGTCCGTGACCCTCAGAAGATACACACCTTGTGCTAATTCCTTAACCGAAATATAATCGGTATCAGGAGCATATTTGATTACCGCACCTGCAATATTGGTGACCGTTAAATCAACAGGTACCGGTGCCGTTACATATACCTTATCCTGAACCGGGTTGGGATAAATCTTTACCTGGCCTGACAATTCAGGTACATCATGGATAGCGGATGCATTCGTTACGATATAAGCCGCGGATGTATCCACACACCCTTCTTTGTTGGTCACAACGACCCGGTAAACGCCATTCTCAGTTACCGTATAAGTACTGTCGGTAGCATTATTGATTACCTGACCATCCAAAAGCCATTGATAAGTCTCGTAGTCTTCAACGGTTCCCAGGACAAAGCCGTTTACTGTGATCAATGCCTCGATGTTATAAACCGTCATGTTCACCTCCTGAACCGCGCTGTCTCCGCAAGCATTTTTGACTACAACAGATATAGTTCCATTATGGGTACCAGTCAAGATGGTAATCTTGTTGCTATCACTTGCACCTGTCCAACCTTCCGGCAAATGCCATGCATAGGATGCAGCCCTTACTGCAGGCGGCAAAGAAAGCTGCACTGTAGTACCGGCACAGATACTATCCGGGCCTTGAATATCAGACAAAATCACCTGGGGACATTCATCTACAAACCTTACTAAAAAGGCATCCAGGGTCCAGGTGCCTCCATGAACAGGTTGGAAGCCATTGGAAGTAACCAGGTTATCAGAACCACCTGAGGTTGTCCCTGCCAGGTAGATAGAACCATAGCCATCACAATGGATCCTGAAGGCTGCATCGCCTTCTCCTCCATGGTAAGTACCCCACAAACGGCTGCCCTGATCATCAAACTTGATAAGGAACATATTATTCGTTCCGTGAATAGTATCCTGGTGACTGCCGGGAGTAGCGATGTTTTGATCACTTTCCGTAAAACCGGCAACAAATACATCACCAAAGCCATCACAGGCCACCCCATTGATACCGTCATACTGCTCCCCTGTACCCCCATAATACGTACCCCAGATCCGGGTTCCGGAAGTATCCATCCGGGCCAGGAAACCATCCTCTGTAGGCCCTTTAGGTCCCATTCCAGGCTGGATTTTAAAAGCACCTGCTGTGGCGATCTCATTGTTCACATTGTCACTGTTGGTCGTGCCTCCAATATAGACGCTACCCTTATGATCCAGAGATAGTCCCTGGATGGCCGTACTCTCTTCTCCTCCATAATAAGTTCCCCAGATCCTTTTGCCTTCGGGGCTGAATTTAGCCAGAAACCCATTTCTATACCCCAGTTTATTCAATTGGTGCCGTCCGGCTGTTGCAATACCGGTATCACTTTCCGTACTACCGGCTATATAAATGTTGCCTCCTTTTTCACAAACAATTCCCGAAGGCTGGTCTGACATCGTACCGCCATAATAAGTACCCCAAATTCTTTTGCCTAAGGTATCAAACTTTACCAGGTAAACTTCATCATTCATCATACCAACAAAAGGGGTTTTGACTGGCTGATGGGTGCCCGGAGTAGAAATAGCTGTCTCGCTGTCTGTACTACCCACTATATATATATGGCCCACCCCATCATAAGCAATGCCATGGAAGCGATCATTTTGAGTGCCTCCATAATAGGTAGCCCATTTACGGTTGCCGGAACTGTCAAATTTTATAATCATAGCATCCGTAACACCACCGAGCGCAGACTGATGGGCCCCTGTAGTAACCGGGAAATTAGCGCTTTGGGTAATACCCGAAAGGTAAAGATTACCCGACTCATCACAAACCAGGCCCCAACCTTCCTCTGCAGAGCTACCACCATAGTAGGTGGCCCATTTACGGACACCCGTACTATCAAATTTTACAAGAAAAACATCACTTGAACTACCATGTACAGTTTGATGAGCACCGGTGGTAGCAATATTAGTCGGACTATTGGTCTGCCCTGTCAGGTAAACGTTTGCCCACTTATCCGTGGTAATTCCATAAGCCAATTCTCCCTGGAAACCACCGTAATAAGTTCCCCAGCTTAATACAGGGTCAATGGTCAGGGTACCCGTGTATTTTCCTGTGGAAAAACCAAGCATATTGCCTTCCAGTACAAAACGGGAGGCTACTGTGCGTCCATCTGACTGAAAACTATAAGGTGTATTTTCAGTAACTGTACCCATCGGCGTTTTAATCTGTAACTTTCCTTTCTGATCAATATTCAGGTCAACAGCACCTTGGTAGGCAACCCTGATATCCTTAACCTTGCCGCCGGGATGCACCACAAAATCATACTCCAGTATGGGTGTTCCGGGATTATTTTTGTCCGAAGCAATATACAAGACCCAATCAATATTAGGGTAAACGTCTTTATAAGTGACCTTTTGATAAGCCTGAGCCACAATTCCTTCTTCCTGGCCATCCAGGTAATATTGCTCGTAATAAGGCAACTTTTGTTCCTTAATCATCCGGCTATTTTTGTTAGCACCCTGAAGTACTACATCCATCCGGTAACTTTCCTGTTCCTGGCTCCACTGGTAATGTAAGGCTCCCTGTCCTACAAAAATGTTTATGCCATTTCCTTTAACGACATAAGCAATATCTTTCCTGGTCTTACCATGCTGATCCCTTAGCTGGCCCGCATTTTCGACAAAACACAATTGATCTGATACCCGGGCAACCGGCTTCTTTCCGGAAATACCTGCATTGCTCGTTAAGGGACTACGGCTTCCTTCCTTGTTGATTAGCTGCACGCCGGGAATATCCGATGCCACTGGTGCTGGGGCTCCCCATGCCACAACCCCGGATAATACGAGCGCCGTGAATGGCAGCAGCACATTCCTGAAAATCTTAGTTTGTTTCATACTTATTCATTTTAAATAAAGGTCATTTAATATTTAGCCTATCCCGCTTTTATACTTTATATGCGCTGTATACAAAGAAAACGGAAAATGAAAAATAATAAAAAACACATTTTCATCAGAATAGACCTTCCTGAATTTAAAAAATACTATTTTTTCCATTAAATTTGAGTAAAAGAATCCCTGTTATGTTTTACAAGCTGGAGCATTTAAAAAGACTAATTAAATCTATGACCGGTCCTGAAAAAAGGCACTTTTCCCTTAGTCACCCGGCTTTAAATACCCAGGGGAAAAACCCGTTTTATCTCCAGATTTTTCAGGCACTCTCTAAATCAGAAACTGACCTTCCTGAATTTCCTGATGATGTCTCTCCCCAGGTTTATACCATTGGCAAAAAACGGCTGTTCAAAAATATCATGAAGAATCTCCGGACCTTTCACGAGCACGCTTCTATTGAAATCACGCTGCAAACCTATCTGTCTGAAATAGAAATTCTATACAACCACAGCCTGCCGGAACAAAGTCTCTACATTCTGAATAAAGCCTATAAAATTGCTGTTGCCTTTGAAAAATATGCACTGTTGCTCCAGATCCTGGATTGGGAAGGGAAACTGAATGTTATATTGGATAGTCCCCGTCGAACAATTGAAGCAATAGCTGAAGAAGAACAAGAAGTACTCTTTAAGCTTAACCAGATCCTGCAACTGGAAAATATCTGCAATCAAACCAGGAATATGAAGAAGGCATACGGTTATGTCACCGGTAAATTAAAGAAGGAAATGGAACAGGCCACCATCCATGCTCCCGGGATGATCGGGTATGAGGAATGCGCCTCACAAAAAGCCAGATTCTATTTCAGTTTTGTTCATGCTATGTATTACCGGATCACCTTTAACCACCGGAAAGCTTATTCTTATAGCCAAGGGTTCCTGAATCCTCAGATGCAAATCATAGCACCCAATGACTATATAAATGGCATCCTGGAACATATAGCCTCCAGCCTGGACCTGGTTAAGTTTGACGAAGCCTTTGCCACTCTTGAAATTTTACAAAAGTATATCCAAGAGCAAAAACTGGATCAATCCCATGCGCTAAATGTAAAAATATTCTATTACCAGGTATCTTTCCGGTTGATTATGTACAATTACATGGGCGATGTATTGCAATTGAAGCACACTATAAAAACAGCAGAAGAAAAAATGATTTTCTATGAAGAGAAACTGTCAGCAGAAATGAAACTGGTGCTCTACGGTAACCTAATGAATGCTTACCTGGGAGTCGGTGATACCCAAAAGATGGACCTGACCTGGGATAAGATTTTCCATAAAACTTCGAAGACCATAAGACATGACATTCACGGCGATTTATATTTATTCAGGTTATTCAGCCTGTTACAAAGTAAAGTGTATGATGTATTACCTTCTGTGGCCCTGTCTGCTCATCGCTATTATAATCAATCCAGGGATCATCAGTTACATTTTGGCCTGGAAATAAAAATAACCACAATTCTGATTAAGGAATACAACTTTGAGCATATAAAGGTTAAAAATGAAGTTTTGAATAAGCTCAAACAAATCATTACCCAACATATACAGGCGCTGAAAGAGTGGAATAATTTCCAGGAACATTATAGCCGGTACATTATCTGGATCGATAGTCTTATTAATGATACCCCCTTTCAGCAGGAAGCCGCGTTGTGGTACAAGAATCATCTCAAAAATCATCCCGTTTAATCAACAGGCTTAATTCTGAAACTTTAATGCCGTTCTATTACCTGTCTTTACTCCACCAATCCCTGTCGCATTGCCGCTTTAATTAATTCTGCAGTATTCTTGACACCCATTTTCTGGTAAAGGGAAAACCGGTTGTTTTCGATCGTGCGAGGGCTCAAGAATAGTTGTTCAGCAATCTCATTACTGGTCTTCCCCTCAGACAAAAGTTCTAATACCAGTTTCTCTCTTTGCGTCAATCTTAGACTTTCAGATGAGGATTTTTCTTTCTTTAGCAACATCTGGTATAGCTGCTCTTTCAATCCAGGTTCCATAAATTCACTACCGCTATGAATTGTTTCAATAGCCTCTATCAATACTTGCAGAGGAGCACTTTTCAGAATATAACCCGAGCAACCATGCTTCATCATATCTTTTACATTATAAACATTATTGACACTGGTTATAGCTAAAATACGCATTTTCGGATACATCGGAGAGATGATCCTCAGGAGTTCATTCCCTGTAGTATCAGGGAAATGAATATCCAATAACAATACATCCGGCAACCGCTTCTTTAATCCTTCTAATAGTGCTTGGCCACTCCCGTAAGTATCGATAACTTCTAATTGTTGCTGTGCACCAAGCAAATTGCTTATCCCTTCTACAACGATAGGATGATCATCTGCGATGGCTACTTTTATTTTCATAAATATGGGGAATGAGCGTTCAATATAATTTAATTTTCGGGAAAGTTATCAGAATGTATATTCTCATAAATGTTAAATCAATCAATTTCCCTTAAAGATGCGCTCCCTCCGGTTATTGCCTGATCCATTTATGCTCAAACTCAAGATAAACAGTAGTACCCTGTTGGTGTTTTTCTACCTCCATGGTACCCTGTAATAACTGAATACGATCTTTGAGATTTTGCAGACCAATACCTCTTCCCTGTGTGTCCAGACTATCCACCATACCCTTGCCATTGTCCTCTATGGTAATCGTGAGCATTTCATGAAAGGTATTGAACTGCAGGAAGACCTGACTGGCACCAGAATGTTTGATGATATTCTGAATCAACTCCTGGATAATGCGATAAGCATTAAGCTGAAACTCATCAGACAAGTTTAGACTTTCCCCTATCCATTGAAAGTCAATAGCTAAATTTGATATTTTGCTCACTTTTTCACAATAAACTTCTATTGATTCTTTAAGTCCGACTGATTGAAGCATATCCGGAAGCAGGTTATGTGAGGTATCTCTTAATTCATCTATCCCCTGTTCCAATTGTTTCAATATATCGCAAAAATCTTCGGCACCTTTCAGGACCGGATACCGTTCTGGCAAAGCGCTAAGATTCATCTGAATAACAGAAAGATAACTTACAATGCCGTCATGCAATTCACGGGAAAGACGGCGGCGCTCTTTTTCCTCACCATCCAGTGTTGCCTTTAGTTGTACAATCTGTGCTTGGTATCGTTTCCGTAATAATAACCCTAATAAGAAGATAATGCATATTAGACCAATGACTATTCCCAGATATTGTTGTTTTCTTTGGCTACTTAACTTAAGCTTGCTTTCTAATAAAGATTTATCTTTTTGCGCTAATTCCACATCTTTCCTCGCCACTCTATAACGTGTTTCAATTTCTGCAATACGGCCTACGCTTTCTGTCCCTAATAAACTATCGCGAATACCCATATACATTTTCTGGTAATTTAGCGCTTTCCTGTATGCTCCCATACCTTCATACGCTACAGCCAGCTGTCCGTATAAATTTGCTATATTATCTACATTACCTTCACTTTTTGCCAGTTCCAATCCCTTTAATAATAAAATTTCAGCTTCATTGTATTTTCCAAAACTTACCAAATTATACCCAACCAAAGCATGGCCATTTATCAATTGATCCTTAGCGGAGGTTTGCTGAGCTGTCTGAAATACTGCCCGGCTATAAGGAAACGCAAGCTCGGGTTGTTGCTCTTTAAGGAATGAAATAGCTATGGTATTATTGAGATTAATCACATTTGCGTCGGCTACATTAATTTCTTTCCCTAGCCTCAATCCTTCCAGAGCTAAATTCCGGGAGGTGGCATATTCCTTTTGATCCAAAAACAGAGAAGCCTTATTGCTCAAAATATTGATGTACAATAGGGTGTCTTTATGCTGCCGGGCTAGAACTTCAGCCTTATTGAAATAATAAAGAGCCTTTTTTTTATCGGATAACCGTGCAGATACAGATCCTAATCCCTGGTAAGCCGAAGCTAATTCTTCGTACTTTATTGAATCAACAGGAAGTGAACTCTGAATAACCTGAGCATATATTACAGAAGCAGAATCATAGTTACCAGAGTCAAAATAGGCTCCTGCAATGGCTATATTGATTTTTATCATCAAATGCTGATGCCATTTATTCTTATCATCAAAATAAGGGCTGGGAACATATCGAAGAGTCTTGTTATACAAATCTTTGTAATAGGCAGCCTTATTTTCTTCTTTCTTTTTACTGTAACAGTAATAGAGATTATTATATGCTGCAAGCTTCATTTCAGCATAATCAGTAAATTCCGTTAAAGAAAGGATCTTTAGATAATAAGGAATAGCGCTATCCGGGAGAATGGACGCCCATTTATTTCCTTTATCCAATAAAGTTTTTATTACAGCAATATCTTTATAATCAGGGAGGTTGGATAAGTCGTATCCATTCCTGTCATTAACTCTAACCGCTTTTATATATTTCCCCTTTCGCTCTGTCGGAGTTTGACAGGCAATCATACACAATAAAAGGGCTAGCAATAACCCACTTGTTTTCCAGCCCAATGGAGACAAAACATCGTATTTAAAAGTAATCAAAGATATGCAGAAAGTACTCTACTTCAAAATCAGGGACTTTTCCTATTGTTTAGCATAATTATGATGAATAATATTGCATTGAAAAAATACTAAAAAGTTCAAAAATGGCCCCAAATTCTATTTTTCCAATTTCCCGTACAAGGCATGCAAAACGAATACTCCTGTTTGCCCTGGCCTTTATGCGATGTACTTTTTTTCTATCTGCTCAAAATTTTACAGAAAGGAAAGAACACATTAAAGCAAATAGCCATTGGATTCTGCCTTATTATACAGACACATTCAACCATCCTAAAAATGGCGCTGATTTGGACCTGAACACCAATCCGCCTACGGTAAGGTTGGGTACCCAGCAAGTGGGAGAATCAGCTACAGCAGTAGCCGACACAGCTACTGGAGCACTTCTGTTTTATTCCAATGGGGAATATTGCAGGGATAAAAATTTTGACCTGATGCCCAATGGAAATATTTTACCTTCCGGGAATAACACGAATAGTACCAACCAGGCTTCTTGCATTGTACCTATGATCAACCAACCTGGCAAATATTATCTTTTTAGCCTCATGAACTGGAACTTTAATTATATTAACCCTTCTAAACTTTATTATTCCGTCGTGGATATGAGTCTGAATGGAGGACTAGGAGATATTGTATCGGGAAAAAAGACGGTAGAACTCGATTCGGGATCATTACATGAAGGTATGATTGCCATTCCCGGCAATAATTGCGACGTATGGTTATTAGTACATCCCATTTATGATACGGTATTTAAGGCATACCACATCACTGAAAATGGC
>CAZFKK010000006.1:18638-19422 GCA_964519735.1 uncultured Taibaiella sp. | reverse complement strand
GGCATAGATACCATTCCGGTAATTTCATCACCAGGCTCGATGATCAATGGTGCAATGGCTGCTTTTGAATTGGGCGGTATGGGAGTATCTCCTGATGGAAAGATGGTTGCCATAACCAGTTATAGCATTTCCTGCCTGGCACTTGGATTGGAACCTTCTTTAGGAGGGTTATTACTGGCTCGCTTTGATCCGGAGACAGGTAAAGTAAGCGACGGTATTAAAGTAAGCGATTCCATAGCCGCTTATGTGCCCGTATTCTCTGCAGATAATTCAAAATTATATGTTGCGGGCACAGTTGCTACCGCAGACGGAGCAGAAGGGCCCGTTCAACTACTCCAATATGATGTCAGCAATTACAATAATCAGGCCATAATAAGCTCAAAATTTGTAGTAAAAGAATATATAAATGCAGAAGATAAAATATTCGGTCTGAGAAGGCGTGGCGATACAATTGTTCTTACTGACAGGTTATCCTATATTGCATCTTCCAATCAAGCTGGGGCTGCATGTAATTTTCAGGTTGGCCCTTACCTGACAATTGATAATATCTCACCCGCATATAGCCTGGGCAATGATGTCATATATCCATGGGCCCCTGACACGATAAAACAGGTTGCAATGGATACAATTGTTTGTAGAGGTATATACCCCCTTGAAGTTTCTTCAGGTTATAATCAATACCTCTGGGATAATGGTAGTATTACTACGCAACGCACGATAGAAGAAGAAGGTGTTTACTGGGTGAAATATGACAATGGCTGTCATTATAAGGTAGATACTTTTA
>CAZFKK010000006.1:0-18628 GCA_964519735.1 uncultured Taibaiella sp. | reverse complement strand
TTTAATTTCTATCATCTGGAACCTGTTATCAATGTGGACAAACTGGATCTCAGCACCACAAATGCCTATAACAATTACCAATGGCTATTGAATGGTAATTTAATTGCAGGGGCTACCTCAAGAATTTATACAGTCAAGGAGAATGGGGCTTACCGGGTAATTGTGACCGATGAGCATGGCTGTTCCGACACTTCTGATGCTTATAATGTAACCAATGTTTCTATTCAACAAATACATCCTTTGGCCAAACAAATAAGCACTTTCCCGAATCCAACGCAAGATGGTGTTATAATCCAGGCTCCCATTCAAGTAAAAACAACCCTACATAGTATTGAGGGCAAACAAGTCGAACATAATAGAGAAAGTAACTACATTTCTGTCAAACACTTAGCACCAGGAATGTATTTCCTGCACATTAATGATCTGCAAGGCAATCTTATTAAGGTGGAGAAGCTAGTGAAATCCAGGTAACAGAAACTTAGCATAACAATATTAAAAATAATCTCAACTATAGACTTATGAAGAATTTAATAATTATCTACAAATTCCTTTTGCCCGCATTTTTAATACTATTTTGTTATACTGTACAGGCAGACGAATATTCTGCAAAGTCCGGCCAATGCTCCTTTTCTGTGAATGCCCCGGCAAAAACCATACAGGGGAAAAGTAATGATATCCAAATTCAAATAGATAGTAGAACAGGGAAAGTTTATCTCACAGTCCCGATAAGGAGTTTCCTATTCAGCAATAACTTTGTAGCGGATTCACTAAATTCGATAATATACGATCGTTTTAATGAATATTATATGGAAAGTCAAAAATTCCCAGGGGTAACCTATGATGCTAAGATCACTAATCTGAACAAAATATCATTTACTAAAAATGGGACATATCCCATTAAAACCTTGGGTACACTGAATCTGCATGGTGTTGATCAACAAGTGACTGCAGAAGGTACAGTAACAGTTAACGAAAAGGGAATTACTGTTACTACTAAAATAACAGTGCTGCCTCAACAATATAAAATAAGACTTCCGCCCTACATTGGTAACATGTATTTCAAAGAGGTATTTATTGATTTAAATGCACAGTTGAATTAATCAAATGTAAGTATGCTAAAGAGCAACTCCTTCTGGCATAAGGGATAACGATTTCTATGAGGGAGGATCAGATAATTCTATTCAGATAAATCTCTGAATAGAATTATTTGATTTATTAACTTTACTGTATGGTCACATTTGAGCTACCGAATGAGATGAATGATCCTGATCCGACTATATGATGATGAGATGTAAACTAACTATTATTTGCTGTGTACTAGGTATATTCATTTGTTCCCAATCAAAGGCACAGCAGGAGAATGTGTGGGCATTTGGCTATGGCTGCGGATTAGATTTCAGTACAGGAGACCCCACTATTGTACCTAATAGCTTTGATGGCTTTGGCGAGAGTAGCGCATCTGTTTGTGACGAACAGGGAAAACTACTTTTCTATACCAATGGTTATGAAGTATGGAACAAAAACGGCCAATTGATGCCTAATGGGAATGGCATTGTCAGGGATGCGGCACTCCCCCCTTTACCTAATACGGCTTTCAGAGATTATATTTCAAGCTCCTCTCAAGGAACATTAATCGTCCCAATCCCGGATCAGAAAGGATTATACTATATTTTTTCGCTTACTTCCACTGAAGTAGGCGTACATCGCCTGTATTACAGTGTGGTTGACCTGCAACGGGAGGGAGGATTGGGGGATATCGACCCAGCGCAGACAAGCCTACTGGTAAGTACAGATCTCACAGAACATATGACCGCCGTAGTAGGAGATCATTGTAATGTATGGCTTTTGGTTATAGGAAGAACAACAAACACCCTAAAGGCTTATAGCATTTCAGCCATAGGAATAGACCCGAATCCGGTATCCTCTCCTTTGCTTACAGTAAATCACCTGAACAAAATAGGAGCTATTGATGTGGCTCCTAACAGAAGAAAATTAGCCATAGCCCGCACAGGAATGGGGCTTTATGACTTCGATCCGGCAAGTGGGAAAGCAACGGGGAAAGTGGAACTAAATGGTTATATACCGGGCACATTAGCTTATAACGTCTGTTTCTCGCCCAATAGTTCAAAACTATACGCTTCCTATGTCCCTCTTTTTGGATGGAGTCATACTTGTTACCAATTCGACCTCAGTAGCGACGATTCAACCTCTATTGTCAAATCTGCTTTTAATTTAACTCCGGCAATTGCCACTTTTAAGCGGGGACCGGATGAGAAAATATATACCTCACACAACAGACGAATTCTCTTTCCTAACCTTCCCGGTGCTCAATGTCAATTTGCAGAAAACAGTTTTCCACAATTCTGTGCCGGACCCGGGCTGCCTTCAGTCGTAGCCGTATTTAAAAGAGATACCTTGTACACATCGATACAAGATAGTGCCGGTTGTTTTGCCCAAAGCCATACATTAAGGGCATCTAATGACACATCAGGATGGGATTACGAATGGGGACATGGCGCTTTGGGCCCTTCTATCAAAGCTGACCTTCCCGGGAAATATTGGGTAAAATACCATACGCCTCCCTGCACCTACAGAGTAGACACCTTTGATCTCGTATTCCCCAATGGCGTCCTGCCCCGGATTACCCTCCAAAATAGTTGCAAAGACTATGCTAAAGGCCAGGCACAAGCCTCTACCTTTCCAGGAGATACCGTTATTTACAGGTACACCTGGTTCAATGGCAATATGGATACATTATCTTTCTCAGATACCCTTAGGCAAGTACGTTCCGGAAACTATTTTTTAAAAGTAAGTACCATTAACTGTGATACACTCATTCCTTTTTTCATTCCTGAAGAAGAAGGCCACGTATCCTTTACCCTACAAGACACCTTGGTATGCACTTACGATACGCTTGATTTCATCAATACCTCCACCGGTGGCTTCGACCATTGGCAATGGGCATTTGATGATGATAAAGAGACTGCAACTTTTAACAGCCGTCACTATTATACCCAGGCAGGAATATATAGGGTAAGGCTGGTAGGTAAAAGTGCTGTTTGTGCAGATACAGCCTACCAGACACTTGTTGTTGATGCTCCGGTAACCGAGGTGAAATTTAGTAAAGACCGGGAATACCTATGCGTTGGAGAAATCATTAATTTATACCCATCAAAGGATAGTACTATGCTTCATGTCGGTTGGAACCTGGGAGATGAAAGCCATTTATCCACCGGGCCGGAACCTTTACAACATGCTTACGATCGGAAGGGTATTATGAGTATAACACTCACGGCCCATTTCAGGGCTTGCCCGGATATAATTTTCAGGGACACCCTAAGGGTATTTCCTATACCTACAGTAATACTGGGGCCAGATACTTCACTTTGCCCCAACTCAGCTACTATCCAATTATCAAACCATACAGAAGCCCAACCAGGAGAGCAATACCTGTGGAGTACCGGGGAACAAACTGAAACTATTGCGATCCGACAAGCAGGAGTGTATAGCCTGAGCATAACTACTACCCATGGATGCAGCTCCACAGGTAGTATCTGGATCCGAAAAGATTGCTACATTGACATTCCCAATGCTTTTACTCCAGATGGAAATGGTGTGAATGACTATTTTTTTCCCAGACAATTACTAACAGGGAATCTTCAACAATTCCAATTGAGCATCTTTAATCGTTGGGGACAACTGTTGTATAGGACCTCCAATATTTCCGGAAAAGGTTGGGATGGCCAATTCAATAACCAGCCACAACCGCCAGGAGTATATACTTACGACATTGAGGTGAACTATGCTGGTCATTCCTCAACAGAAAGGTACCAAGGCAATGTTACCTTGATCCGTTAAACTCCTTAAAAATCAATAAAAAGAATGGTCTGTTTCCGTCAAAAAAGAAACAGACCATTTACTTATTCATTTGAACTTATCATTACAGCTTATACCGGAATCCCAGGTAAAAATTCCTGCCCATCCCCGGGCCCCAAACTAAAGAGCCGTCAAAATTAGCGCCGAAGGGATCATGGGCTCCCTGGATCAAACGATGCTGCATTAATCCCGTTAGGTTTTCCCCACCCAGGTAAAGCTCTCTTTTACCCTCCTTCCAGCTCTTACTGATCTGTGCATTCATCTGAATAAAAGAAGGAGTGTAACTTTCTTTCACATACACAATCCCTTCCGGCATTCGTTCCGGTAAGCGTTTAGATCCTATCCATTGTAACGTGTAATCAAACTTCCAGTCCTTCTTTGTTTCATAACCCAGGTTCATAAAAGCCCGGTGAGCAGCAATTAATGGTTTTTCCTTCAACAGGCCATTGTAAGTGCTCCGGACATCATAAAAACGATAGGCTAGCCTTACGTCCAGTTTCCTTATAGGTTCGTAGTCTAATTGAGCCTGAAAACTATGGGCAAAAGATTGACCATCCAGGTTATAAAATTTCACGTTATGCGGACTTTCGATATCCACGATAACCTGGTTGGTAAAGTCCGTAAAATAATAATCCGTACTGAACGCCCCATCCCTGTAATTGAGCCTGAATTTTTGTGTGAAATTCAAACCCATATTCCAGGCTACCTCCGGGTTGAGTCCATAGGCTCCGGAAGCATTGCCCTGGCTGCGCAGCACATAATCACGGTTGCTGGCCAGATAAGCCAGGTTCTCTGCAAAAATATTAGCTGTACGCTGGGCCCTTCCTATAGAAGCGCGGAATGCCGCATTACTCCAGGGTTCATAACGGACATGAAGTCTTGGCGTTACGAAAGCTCCGAACAGGTTATGATAGTCCGCACGCAAGCCCGCAACTATATTAAAGCGGGTCAGGTATTTATAGCTATACTCCACAAAAGCGCCCGGAACATACTCACTGCGTTTATAGGAAGTGCCTACAAAGGATTCATCATAATTATCCATCAGGAAACTGGCGCCCCCTTTAAACACATGATTGGTATTGCCGATAATGGTCTGATAAATATAATTAGCATAAAAACTGTTCTGGGAGGCCTCGTAAGAACGCCTTCCATAACGACTCTCCTGGTCATGGTATAACCCTGAAAGTTGCAGCCCCATGCTCCGCCATTGTTTATCTACAAAGACTTTGCCTATCTTGGCCCAGGCTTCCATGCGCTTTACTTGCTGCTCATACCCCCAAGGGTTACCCGGAGCCTGCTCCGTACCCGAAATATAGTCTTTCTGTCCTCCGGTATTATCCAGGAATGTGCCTTTTACCCCCCCCTGTATTTCTATTCCTTTGGGGTGAAAGTAGAACCAACGATTAGCTCCTACAAATGTTTTGCCCAGGGGCTGATCCAGAAATCCATCCTTATTCTGATCTACTTTGGCCCAGTCGGAGCGGCCATGTAATAAAAGGTTACTGCTCAGGTTATCATTAAACCTATGGTTCAGCACCAGGTTACCCTCCGAACGCCCTTGTGCACTTTGATAACCATTCAGGTAAAGCTGGGGTTCCTTTTCTTCAAAAGGCTTTACCCATTCAATATTGATCTGACCGGCTGTCCCTTCATATCCATTGACTACGCTTCCGGCACCCTTGCTTAATTGCATACTTTCTACCCAGGCGCCAGGAGTAAAGGTCAAGCCGCTAATGGCAGCCAGCCCTCTTATATCCGGGATATTTTCCCTGGTAAAGGAAGTGTAAGTACCGGCAAGCCCCAGCATTTGAATTTGTTTGTATCCACTAACCGCATCGGTAAATCCCACATCTACAGAAGGGGTCGTCTCAAAACTTTCACTCAGGTTACAGCAGGCAGCCTTCATCAGTTCCCGGGAGCCTATATGCTCTGTTTTCATAGTCCCTAACAGATTGATTTCGGTACTTTTCTTCCTGCTGGCAATTTCTACTTCACTAAGGGCTTTGGAAGCTTTCAGTTCAATGACCCAGGACTGCCCATCCGAAGGTATAGCCATAGTATCGGGTTCAAATCCCAGGTAACTTATCGCTACGGCCTTTGTCAAAAGAGGGACTTGAAACTCAAAATGCCCCTCCTGGTCCGTGATAGCGGTATGTGTACTTTCAAGGGATTGTATAACAGCCCCAATAATCAATTCTTTACTTTGCGCATCCCGCACAATGCCCTGAACCTGTTTCATGCCTGCATCCTGCGCCGATGCATCGATGGCCACAAACAAACCCGGGGCGTGTCCGAGGATTATTATCAAATAGACATAAAGTCTCCTTAAATCCATGGTTTACCTATTAATGCGAATGAGCGTGCTCATCTTTATAGGCGCAGCATGGAGGTAAAGATTGGTAGCTACTATCGCTGGCTTTCTGCTCGCCTGCATCATGACCGGTAGCAATAATATCAGCCTCTATTTTTTCCAAAGAAGTTTTAGAAGGGCGGTAAGTAACCGTAAGTTCTTTAGTGGTCTTGTCCCATTCAGCAAGCTTTACACCGGGGCTATAAGCAGCAGCTTCAATACGCTTTTTACAGGCACCACAAGTACCATTTACCCGTATTTTTTCAGTAGTAATATCCTTTTTGGCTTGTGCAAAAGAAGGAGCAATAGAAATGATCAGGAAGGCGATAAGCCCTGTTATACGTTTCATTACGAAGATTTATTAAAGTTAAACAATAAAAATTCAGGCAGGTAGATGCCTGGATTACCTCAAAAAAGAGGGCTTAACCATAATAAGTGAAACGGGCATGTAATTTATACAGCGGAATATTTTGCCATAACCCGGGGGGAGCATTTGCCTGGTAGGTAAATGCGCTTTCCGATACCCTGATAGCAACTGCCGGTACAGAAGGAACAACAGGCAAAATAAGCTGTGCAAAAGCCTCAAAGGAAAGTTGGTTGGGTGAAGAAGCCTTATACTGATCCTGGCTGATCTTAAACGTGATCGTTTTATCAGAACAGCAATCATCATCTTTTAGAACAGAAGTTGAGCCATTGCCATTACGCTCACAGCAACAACTTGTCTCCTTAGCATTTACCGCCCAGGCAGACAAGGCGCCACCACAATAATGTAATCGTACAATCATCCCCGAAACCGCGGTACAGTACAATAATAAAAGCGGTATGGCAATAAGTCTTTTCATCCTATAGGACAAAAATAGGCAATAATATAATATCACTCGTTAAGCAGAAGTAAAGATAACAGACTAAGCCGTTAAGACTATTTTAAACCGATTATGCCCGACCAGGAAATTGTACCTGCCGGATTGCTAATAATCCCCGAAATGTCGATGCTATTTATGAGTCGATTTTATTTATGAAACATGCCGGTCGCATGGATACGACCGGCATGTGTTTACATTATATTTTAATCACCTTCAAGGCAGTTAAAGATCCTATTCGGCAACTACTTCAAATTCGAGTTCCAGAATATTCTCCTTACCGAAATCGATTTGAGCTTTATAGGTTCCTGCTTCTTTTACATCATCAACGATACTGATGCGGCGGCGATCGATTTCATAGCCTTTTTGTTCACGGATAGAACGGGCCAGTTGAATCGCGGTTACAGAACCGAATATTTTACCTGAAGTACCAACTTTCGCACCTATTTTCACAGGAGAGGCCTTTAATACTTCGGATACTTTAGCTATTTCTGCCAAAAGTTTCTCTTCACGTTTCTGAAGAACTTTACGGCGTTCTTCCAATATTTTTCTGTTGGAAGAGCTGGCTTCCAGCGCAAACTTCTGAGGGATCAGGTAATTACGGGCATAGCCGGGGCGCACAGCTACCAATTCATGAGCTGCGCCTAAGTTATCTACGTCTTTTATTAAGATTACTTCCATTGTTTTTTACTTTAAAAGGTCAGTAACATAAGGCAGTATAGCCATTTGGCGGGCCTTTTTTATAGCATGTCCCAGTTTGCGCTGGTATTTCAGAGAGGTTCCTGTAATCCGACGGGGCAACATTTTACCTTGTTCGTTCAGAAATTTCTTTAAAAATTCTGCATCTTTATAATCAATGTATTTAATGCCTAGTTTTTTAAAACGGCAGTATTTTTTCTGACGTTTTTCCACGTGAGTGGTCGTCAGGTATTTTATATCGTTAGCTCTTGCCATGATTGTTTAATTTTAAGGGGATTAAGATACGGTTTCTTCCACTTTAGGTTCAGCTGCCTTATTGCGCTTCCGCAAGTTGTAAGCTACCGCAAATTTGTCCAGGTGATTAATCATGTGACGCATGATCGTTTCGTCACGATTCAACTGGATTTCCAGCTTTGCGTTAAGATCGGTCGGCGCTGTGTATTCCAGCACAAAATATAGGCCGGTTGTTTTCTTCTGGATGGGATAAGCCAGCGAGCGCAGGCCCCATGCATTTTCGTGTACTATCGTTCCTCCATTTTCCTGGATAAACGTGGTGAACTTTTTCTGAGCGCTTTTGAAGTCTTCCTCGGCTAATACCGGTGTAAAGACCAACATCATCTCATAGTTCTGGATGTTTGTTGCCATTTAAAAAAATTTAAGATTAAAAAATAATTCCCGTTCAATTGTCCGGCTGCAACTATGGACACTATTCACCAGGAACAATGGCCGGCCAATTTTGGGACGGCAAAGGTAGGCTAAGATGAAAAAAAAACCAAATTTAAAATTCAGCGGAGATTGCCCCGATCCAGCATACTTTGCAAGGATTGAGTATCAATTATTTACTTAAACTGCCAATGATTTATGCATCACTTACCAAATGCGTACTTCGGCAATGGCCGGGAATAAATAAATATATCCGGTGTCTATTTCTTTACAACGGAAGCGGGTGCGCAGTTTTTCTATTTTTTTAAAAACCCGTCCGTCATGTGTTTGAAAGTGCTCATTAAGTGGAATATCTTCTACAAGCCTCATATATTTCTTTCTTCGGTCATGCTTTTTTAAGGCACGGTACAATTCGGGGTCACTACAGGTAGATGCTTTTATTTTTTGAAGTGATTTCTGAAGCGCATCTTCCACATTATCCGGGAAAATACCTTTACCCAGATATTTTGCCAGTAAGGTGGCAAACATCTGTTTCCATTCCGGGCCATGAGGCTGCACCCGGCCACGATATTGTATGTAAACCAGCATGTGTGCCAGTTCATGCAGCAGGGTGATCAGGAAGCTATAGGGATTTAATGAACCATTGATGCTGATCCGGTGAGCAGGACATTCTGCCGTAGGACTACGGTAATCGCCCAATACAGTAACCCGATCATGGGTGATCGTCAGATAAATATCGTATGTTCTGAAATAAGAAGAGATCTTACGGTAGGTACCTTCCGGTAAAAATTGCTCCAGCATAATAAATGGAGCTTCCTGTTTTGCCATAACAATTGGACCTTAATTCTTTTTAGCCAAGCGGGATAAAGGTACAGCCTCAATGGCTGAATAGACCACATACATCCCTATAAACAAAAATAAGGAAGGTTTGTGAATTGCCCGTTCATTAACAAATATATAAACCAATAAGGCTGCTATGCACACAAAGAACTTAAGTAGGGTACCCGTCATTTTAGCCCGGACAAATGCGTTGGCATTGTCACTATGAATGCCCTTGCTGATAATGAAAAAAGAAAGCAAAGAAACTCCGGCCAATATAATGTTACCCACCATTAAGGGCATTATACTAAACCCCATCTCAAGAGAATGCAGATAGTATATAAGTCCTGCAAGTAACAGGGCCACTATGATGATGGAAAGAACAAATGATCGCTGCATGAGTAAACATTTAGATTAAGCATTCAAAGGTAAGTAACGGTAATCAATTAAGAACAAGGCAACATGCCTAAACCAGATAAAAAGTGACATTCATGATAATCCGAAAGTAACCTCAAACCACCAAAGGGTCAGAACACCATCTATACCAGGCCCATATCAATTGCTACTCTGACAAGGGTCACTGTATTCTTTACATCAAATTTATGTAAAAGTCCTACGCGCTGATTCTCTACCGTGCGCAGACTCACAAATAATTTTTGGGCTATTTCTTTACTGGTCAATCCTTCCGCTATTAACTTCAACACCTCCTTTTCCTTACGAGTGAGAATAGGCCTGCTTTTCTCATTTCTTTTATCTTGTATCAGAGATTGTATCAATTGCTGGCTTAGGAACGGATCCACAAATTGCTTGCCATGGTAAACTTCATCTATAGCACGGATCAACAAATACTCATCAGTATTTTTAAGCAAGTATCCCGCCGCTCCTTTCTCTAACATGCTCTTTACATAGAAAGTAGCACTAAACCCTGTCATTGCTATGATTTTGACTTTAGGGTAAGTCTCGGTAATAATTTCGGTCAAATCTTCCCCTCCTATATCTGGCAACTGTATGTCCAATAGCAAAATATCAGGTTGCTCGAGTTTAAGTCCATTAAGGAGTTCTGTCCCTGACTGGTAAATACCGCATATATGTATAAAGTCAAATGCTTGAAGCATATTAGTTAATCCATTGATTACCACCTTATGGTCGTCCGTAATACCTACTTTAATCATAATGATATTTCTTTTTCATTTCATCAAACGTAAATTCAATGTCTATAGTTGTACCCGAAAATTCTTTACTTTCAATGTCTATCTGCCCATTCAAAACCTCAACTCTATCAAGAATATTCTTGAGACCTATGCCTCCCCATTCTTTTATTTGCTCTAAATTAAAACCTATACCATTGTCTTCGATAGTTATAGTCAGTTTTTCGTGCTGCCATCCCATTTGAATTATACCCAAGGAAGCTTCAGAGTGTCTAATAATATTATTTATAAGTTCTTGTATAATCCGATATATAGAAAGCTCCAGGCTGGAATTAAGTCGAATCGGACTTCCATAAGTCAAAACCTGCAATTCAAGAGAAGAGGTCTTGGGTATACGCTCACAGAAATTTCTTACAGCTTCAGTAATACCTCCTTTAAGTAGCATTTCAGGCATCAGATTATGCGCCGTTTTTCGTATTTCATCAGTGGCCTCATCCATGAGGCTAAATACATTTTTAAAAGCTTCTGAATGTTCCATATTTTTATTTTGCATTCTGATGACACTGAAGTTAATTTTTATTGCTGATAGTAAGCCCCCTACCCCGTCATGAAGTTCCTTTCCGATACGAATACGTTCTTTTTCTTCCGCACTCAAAGCCGCCTTCAATACTTTAAGTTCCTGCTCTCTCTGCATAACATGTGATCTTTCCTGTTGCAAATTTCGATGGTGCCGCATATTGCGATACATGAGCAGGGAAATAAGAGCTAACAATAATGCAACGGAAACCGAAAGCCACAACATCCATTTATTCCTGACTATATGTACTTGTTGTCTTGATATAAGCAATTGTTGTTCAACAATTTCCTTATCTTTCTCCGCAGTCCGATACTTTGTTTCCATCTGATTTATATTAAGTACTTTATTGATGCCGATAAGGCTATCCCGTATGCTTACATATTTATAAAGATGAAACCATGCTTTGGGGTAATCTTCTGTAGTAACATATATAGCTGAGAGTGCTTTATGTGCTTGAAGTGACATTTGGGAAGCACTCATATCAAATTTGGAGGCTAACGTAAGTTGTTGAAGTAAATAATATTCAGCAAGGTCGTAGCGTTTCATACTTTCATATACCTGCCCCATCGTTGCTAATATAGAGGTCTCAATATGTGGGTCCGACGAAGGAGTCAGGCTATATGAGCGCTTAATGCTTAAAAGAGCTTTCTGAGGCTGGTTATTGGCCATATATACTCCTGCCAGACCATTTAAGCATAGCTTCTGAGTTCGAATATTATCCGCCTCCTTACTTAATTCCAAAGCTTCCTCTAAAATAGGAAACGCCTCTACATATCTGTTATTTTGCAAATAATTAAAAGCTTTATTATACAATAATGAAGATAAGTCTTTTATGTTTCCATTTCTCCTCAATATTTTCTCACCTTTATTTAAATATATTTGCGCTTTCTCCGGCTCATCAAGTTCCGTTAGCATTGTTGCGTAATTGTTGTAGATAATAGCTATTAGTTCCTCCATGCCTGCATGTTTTTCGGCAGCTGCCAAAGCCAGGTGATAATAATAGGCTACTTTATTATAGTCGGTATTATGTCTCCATGCAGTTCCTAACATATTATAAGCCTGAGGCAAAGCATTTCTATAATGAAGAGACTGTTTACAATAGGGAATAGCCTTTTCCAGTGTTGTTATGGCATCATTATATGCCCCTGTCAGACAATACATTAGGCTTCTATTGATCATTGAAAGCGCAATACCGTCATCAAAACCAATATTTTTGCTAGCTACTATTGCTTTATCGAAAAGCTGTAAAGCACTATCAGGATATTTTTCAATCATTTTTTTACCTATTGCAATAAAATGCATAATACTAGTGGTATCCTGCATTCCTTCTCCCGATTTTCCTTCCTTAGAAATTCCAATATAACCCATCTCGTTCAACAGTGGTTGGGAAGAAACCCATATTGACATACTCATAAAAAGGATCAGAGCGCTTAACGATTTCCAGGCTTTTAGCTTCATAACTATCGCAGATTTTAATAAAAACCTTGTCTAAGTTTCACAAATTTAATTCAATAAATAAAAAAAATTAAATTGAATTCAGCTCGCATCAATTTAGTAGTTTACTACTAATTATTTACGGAATACACTGCGGAAATTTTGTGAAGTCTACTCTATTCTATGAAAAAAGGATTAGGCACCTTTGTAAAAATACAATTCAATAATAATCTTTAAATCAAAAATCATGATTCAAATGAATACCAAATTCCTGAGGAAATCATTCCATTTGCCAGCTTTTTTTCTTTTATTATGCCTGCTGGCCGGCATAATAAATTATGCCCAGCAATTTGAATGGGCTAAAAATATGGGCGGATCCGGTAGTGATCAAGGCTTATCTATAACAGTAGACAATTCGAAGTACGTATACACAACAGGTCGCTTTCCCGGCACAGCGGATTTTGATCCCGGGTCTGGAATAGTCAACCTCACATCCAAGGGTGGTGAAGATATTTATGTATGTAAGTTAAATGAGTCAGGAGAACTTGTTTGGGCAAAAAGTATAGGAGGAGGAGGTGCTGATTTCGGCCAATCTATAACAGTAGATGCATCAGGTAATGTGTATGTTACAGGAGTATTCAATAGCACAGTAGATTTTGATCCAGGAACGGGAACACATGATTTAACTTCAGTAGGTGAATATGATATATTTATTTTAAAATTAGACTCGTCCGGTAATTTTTTATGGGCAAAGAGTATTGGTGGCCCTTTTACCGAATATGGAAATTCCATAGTATTAGATGCTTGGGGGAATATTTATATCACAGGCTGGTTTAATAGTTCGGTTGACTTTGACCCTGGATCCGGCACTAATTTTTTAATTTCCCAAGGTAATATGGATGTATATATTGCTAAATTTGACAATGATGGAAATTTTGTTTGGGCAAAGAACATGGGAGGATCCGGCTTTGACTACGGCTATGCAATAGACGTTGACCTGGCAGGATATTTATATATTATAGGAAAGTTTCAAAATACAGTTGACTTCGATCCCGGGACCGGAGTGTCTAACTTAACATCAAATGGGGGATATGATATATTCGTTTCGAAATTTGATACTTCCGGAAATTTTATTTGGGTAAAGGGCATTGGAGGAACGGCCACAGATCAGGGAAATTCCATAAAAGCAGATGGTAACGGTAACATTTACACCACCGGCTTTTTTCAGGCAACGGTAGATTTTGATCCTAATGCAGGCAAATATGAATTATCAGCAATACCAGCCATTTCTACCTTTTTACAGGGACAGGATATTTTTGTTTCTAAATTAGACTCATCAGGCAACTTCTTCTGGGCCGTTAGTATCGGAGGCAAGGGGTCGGATGAAGGATTATCCATAGCCTTGGACCCCGCGGGAAATATTTATACTACCGGTCGATTAAGTGACGGAAGTCAAGCTGATTTTGACCCGGGACCTGATTCATTTAACCTGACTTCCAATGGGAGTGTTGATGTGTTTCTTTCCAAATTAGACAATGAAGGCAAATTTGTCTGGGCAGCAAATATGGGAGGAGTAGGAGGCGACAACGGTAACTCAATAATAGTAGATAATTCAGGAAATTTATATACAACCGGAATTTTCGGTGGTGGCTCTCCCGACTTTGATCCGGGAACAGCAAAATTTAATTTAACATCCAATGGACTCATAGACATTTTTGTACATAAGATGAACTGTGGAGACACAAATTTAGTCTTAATTCAAGAAACTACCGATTGTATCGGCTATACAATCGGAGCACAAACCCACTTAGAAAGCGGCATCTATACACATAAGTTTGCCAAAACCAGTGGTTGTGACAGTACTATAATTCTTGATTTAACTGTATTAACTGACCTTGGAGTCCAAATTAGTGTAAATGAATATGAATTAAGCACTTCTATATCCTATAATACCTATCAATGGATTAAAAATGGAGTAGCTATTCCCAATGCCACTGATTCTATGTATACAGCTACTGAAAACGGAGATTATCAGGTAGCTGTGACCAATATAAATGGCTGTGCTGACACTTCGCCCATTTACCGGGTAAGCAACATAACAGTAATTGACAATGCAATTGATATTGACAAGTATATAAATATTTATCCCAACCCTGCAAATAGTGTCCTATACCTACAATCTTCAATTCATTTGTCAGCAATCATTATGACTTTAGAAGGGAAACTTGTGAAGAAAACAGAAAATAAAAAAATGATTTCTTTAAAAGGGCTTGCCAATGGCATGTATCTATTAAGATTAGAAGATTTAAATGGACACTTAATTAAGATAGAAAAAATAATAAAGCAGTAGCCTTTTCAAAGCGAGGCCTTAGTTAAAATAAGGTCCACTGATCTCGCATAATATGTTATGCTAAATATTTTTTGTTCAAATTAAAAAAAGTCTTACTTTTGCGCACTTATTTCACGCATGATTAGAAACCATGCACTAAAGATATATTAAAATGAAAAAAGGCGTTCACCCGGAGAATTACAGACTTGTCGTATTCAAAGACATGTCTAACGATGAAACATTTATCACTCGTTCTACTGCCCACAGCAGAGAAACTATAGAAATTGACGGACAGCAGTACCCTCTGATCAAAGTCGAGATTTCCAATACTTCTCACCCCTTCTATACAGGTAAATCCATGTTCCTGGATACTGCCGGTCGTATTGAGAAATTCAACAAGCGTTACGGAAAAAAGGGTTAATCCTTTAAATTTATATAAAAAAGAAACTTTTGCTGATGCAGAGGTTTCTTTTTTTATGCTTTGAACCCGTATCATGAGCAAATTCAAAAATTATGGCATAGTATTTGATTTTTCCTCTACGCCGGTCGCTAACTGGATCATCTATAAATAATTAATCATGAATAAATGGACAATCCTTGCCATCTCCTCATCTGTCTTAACATTATTAACCATCAATGCCGCCCTTCAAGTGCTTACCGGTGTTATTCCTGAAGGTGTCCTAACATATAACAATTTCTATTTAACTTTTTTCATTCTTTCTCCCCTGGCCTTAGGTAGCATATCGCTCTATCTGTGGGTCAAAACATTGGCGGGAAGTAATAAAAAAGACTATTATAAGAAATAAGGCAACTATTCGCTGTCCTTTAAGGCTTAATTCATGACCAAAACTTCATTTATTACCCTAAAAAAATAAGAAGCAAACCCTGGTCAAAAGGTACTATTGTACTGAATTGATCAGTTCCTTATTGAGGAAACACCATTCCAGGAAATCACGATCTATTCAGGATCAGGAGTAGACAAATCCACAAAAAACTTCAAGGCCTGAAAATAAAAAGTTCAGCCTAAAAACCGGTTTACAAGACCTGTTTTTAGGCTGAACATCTACAAAAGCCGCATATTATTTAAAAATCTGCCAGTTCTTTAATCACCTTACGCCATCCGTCCAGTTCGGGAATCCCCGGCTTGCGTTCGCCAAAGAACTGAACAATCATTTCTCCCTGGTCATCATATACTTCAAGAGAAGTAACAATGCCGTCAACAGAAGGCTTCTTTACAATGTAGGAATGGGCAATAGCCGTCTCTCTTACATGCAGGTTGAAATCAGGATCCAGGATATTGAACCAGGGTCCCGCTTCCATAACTTTATGAATAGCTCCGCTATGAATCTGGATGCACCCGCGATTGCCCACAAAAACCATGATCGGCACTTTTTGTTCAGCAGCCGCAATAAGCATCTGACGCATGAAGTCATTGTCCACCTTCTTTACATGGTCTGCAGGAGCCAGGCGCATTGCCTGGTGACGGCTCACATTAAACCTGCGTAATAATCCGAAGAACTCATGAGTATCCTTGATATTTAACCAGGATTCCTGGAATCCCGCAGTATCGATTTCACTATCGCTTTTTTCTTCAGGAGTTGGTGGATAAGCTACAGTTTCCGGAATTTCATTCTGTACTGCGGCAGTGTACTTTTCAGTTAATGCAGCATAGGCTTCCAGGTTGCTGTCTTCTGTACAATAGATTTTATGTACCGCTTCACCACTTTTATCAAAAAACTGGTAACTCAGGCGATCGTTTTCATTTACGGCAAACCCGGTCTCCCAATTGGTCATGAACAAACGGAGATCAATATCCGGATTGAGCACAGTACCGACATGTCCCCCTTGAAAAGAAACGTTATCATATATCCCTTTTCTTTCGTGTACAGCGTTGTCATTACGGGTTAAAGCCATGACTTTGCCTAAGGAAAGCACTTCTGCCAGGAAAACTTTCCAGTCCCCTTCCAAACGTGTTACTCCTGCCCCCAAACCGGTGGCCAATAGTTCCATCTCGCTCGCCCCCAGGGTCCTGGCCGCGTCGCGGATGCGTAATTTGGGATTTTCTGATTTCAGTTGTTCCCACTTTTCTTTCAATGAAACTGCTACTGTTGACATAATCTTAAATGAAATTTTTAATTTTTAATAAAACGGGTATGATTATGAAAAGATTCCTGATGGCTGCGCTGCATGCGGGTGGCAATAAAAGGATACGCTGCTTCCTTATGATGAATCAGGGATACTGCCACCTGGAAAGTATTCCATATATTTTGTTCATCCAGTACGGTATGACAATTACCCGATTCAACGATTGCCCCTTTTTTCATCAATAGCACATCGTCCGCATATTGCATGGCCAGGTTCAGGTCATGTAATACCACGACGATCGTAAAATTCCTCCGGGTAAGGTCTTGCACCAGGTCCAGCAAATGATGCTGGTATTTAATATCCAACGCACTGACGGGTTCATCCAGTAAAATAAGCCTGTTGGCATCCTGAGTATCCCAAACCTGGGCCAGCACGCGCGCCAGTTGTACCCGCTGTTGCTCCCCACCTGAAAGGGTAAGGTAGTTTCTATCCATATACTGGGTGACCCCCACATACTCCGATACTTCCTCAATTACCCGCGTACATTGCAAGGTAGGTTTATGCCGGAAATGGGGATAGCGTCCCATAAGAATAATATCATATACGGTAAAAGGCATTGTCAATGCATATTGCTGCCTTAGTACGGCTCTTACTTTAGCCAGGTCCTGGTTGCTGTGCGCGTTTATCTTCTGGCCGAACCACCTCACTTCACCTGCAAATGCTTTCAGCTCACCGCTTATGATCTTTAATAAAGTTGACTTTCCTGCCCCGTTAGGTCCCATAATAGCGGTCACCGCAGAAGGTTTTATATTAACGGTAATTCCCTGCAGAAGGGCCCTTTCTTTAACTCTATATTGAACATTTGCAACTTCCAGCATATCTTCCTGTTTAAACCTTTATGTTCCTGACGCTCCCGTACAACCCCTTGGTTTCTTTTCCTCTTAGCCTGCACTTCAACCTGGTGAACAATAAACACTTACAAATTTAAAACATATTTTTTCTCTTTTCCCTCAAAAGCAGGTACAAAAAGAAAGGTGCCCCTACCATTCCGGTAATAATCCCGATAGGAATTTCTATGGGTGCCACAATCGTCCTGCTCATCAGGTCCGCCAGTACCAGCAACGCAGCGCCTGCAAGCGCAGATGCCATCAACAATTTTTTATGCTCCGGACCAATGATCATTCTTATAATATGCGGTACCACCAGGCCGACAAACCCGATCATACCTGAAACCGCTACAGAGGCGCCAACACCTATGGCACAAAGGATCATGACTATGGTTTTTAACCTTTCCGTCCGGATGCCCAGGCTAGCCGCATCGCTTTCACCCAGGCTGAATGCATTCAATGACTTGGCCAATAAGGGCATGCCAATAATACAGGAAAGGGTGAAAGGCAGCAATGCTGCAATATTAATCCAGTTAGCACCGCCAAGGCTCCCCATAGTCCAGAAGGTAATACTTCTCAATTGCTGGTCATTGGCATAAAGGATCATAAACCCGGTAAAAGCACTAAACATAGCGTTCATGGCAATACCCCCCAAAAGCATAATTCCGACATTGGTCTTCCGACCTTGCTGGGAGATCCGGTAAACGATAACAGTAGCCAGCAACGCTCCTGTAAAGGTAGCAATATTAAGGCTATATTGCCCCATAATACCTGCCATACTCCCCGCTAAACTACTACCCAGGATAATCGTAAGTACAGCAGCGGCAGATGCTCCGCTGCTTATGCCTAATAACCCAGGATCCGCAAGCGGATTGCGAAACAAGCCTTGAAGTGCGGCGCC
>CAZFKK010000005.1:0-29738 GCA_964519735.1 uncultured Taibaiella sp. | reverse complement strand
TGCCATTAAGCTTGATTTCAAATTGATCGTTTATACCATCTCCATTAGGGCTAAAAGCATTGGGAATAAATATTTCACAGCATGACTTTAGGGGAACACTCAAACTATCTTTGCTGATGCAGTTATATTCATCAGTGACGATTACACTAACTATTGGATTAAATGTATTATTTGAGGGCCGAAATGCCAGTCTATTACTATCTCCCAATGGGTTGCCTCCATAATACCATTGATAGCGTTGACCTCCAATGGCTTCAACTACAATAGTATCTCCAAGGCAAAGATCACTACTTTCAGCTACCAAAATTTGTAATTCAGGTGCCGGATAATTATTTATTTTAAGAGTGACCATAGAATCACAACCATTGCTCTTAGTGAGAAAGGCCTGATAGACACCCGGATGTTCATAGCTCTGTCCGTTAAACGTAAATACTTCATTACTACAAATCGTCGTATCAATTTCAGCAACAGAAGATTTGTTGACCGTTAAATTCAGATACCGATAAAACATGCAATCCGATGTATCTAAATAACGCCCAGATTCGTAATAAGCTATATTTCCATACACAATACTGTCACAACCCATCAAACTCAATCTGATGGTATCAGGAATTGGCGGTACAGCTACAGAGTTAGGCAGCCCATATCTTGTCCTGGTTGTCCGAACTATGGGGGAAGACATAGGATTATATTGACAGCCTATACCACGAATATTGGGAAAATCGATAACATCTAAAGTGAGTAAATTACTTTTACTCATATAGATCTTTCCATCCGGAGCAAGTTTCATGTCGGCCACCTGATAATATTTACTTCCGAGACCAATGGACAAGGGCCAACCAACCTGCATTATGGAATTTATAATATTCGCGGCTATATTAGAAGTCAGATCATATTGTAATATCGTGGAAGAAGTACTAATATACAACATTTTATTGTCAGAGGAAAATGCCCCGGAATAGATCAACTCATAAGTAGTAGTGTCAGCAGTAATTAAAGATACTTCATTAGAAAAGATACCCGTCTCCCAGTCAAAATTGTACAGATAGGCTCCCTCTATGGTAGTGACCATTACTTTATTTCGGTCGGGAGAGGCTTTAATGTGCCCCGCAGACCAAAAATCCAGGTTGCTCCAACTGGTAGCAAACTGAGTAGGATGCAACTCAATACCATGGGCTGTAACACTATATGCCTTAAGCAAAGCATTAGATCCCGAGGTTGTAGTCAATAGCCAAACATTACATCTTCCGGTAACGGCCGTCAATCTTTCAGAAAGTCCGGTATCTACTAAAATGGCTTTATGGGTAACATCCCCATACCCATTGTTTAAGGTCATATCCACTATGCTATAATAAAGCTCTCCGCCCCGGTCAACACCATTTACGATTACGCCATGCGTTATCAGGGAGAACACATAAAACCTGGTAAAGTTACTGCCTGCAACAGGTACAATTACTGCACCCTGGCATGTACTTCCGGTAGGAGCATAAGGGCGTGGTATACCACAAAGATTACTCCCGCTAGGCATGCCATAATGATTCCGGTCATATATTGTATTGCCATCAGTGTAAAATAATAATTCCCCATCAGCATTAGCTATACTTGCACATCCTTCTGTAGCAAGCATATTAGTCTTGAAAGGGATAGGGCTACCTGCATTAAAATCAGGCCCTACATTTACACCAAAGGTCCATATATTTCCTTCCTTCTGCGCATAAGATGGCCTCATGGCAAGGAAAGTGACCAGAAAGACACTCACCGCAATAAAGATTTTACGAATAAAAATCTCCATAATATAAAATTATGATTTATTTGACTTCATGCGTTGACTACAAATATAAACACACAATTTTTCAACATAAAAATAGATAGTGTCATAAAGGTGAATTCATCATATTTATGACACTATCCGGAAAGAAAATTTAATTCTTCACGATCTTCACTCTCCTGGATTTATAGGTTTCATAAATTTCTATAAAATAGATCCCATGCGGATATTGGGAAATATCCATAGTGAATTCAGTATCACTTTGATCTTTAAAATCAATCAGCGTTTGCCCTAATACATTCATCAATCTTATTGTAGCATTTTGTAGCCGATCAGTAGATTTTACTGTAACCTTATTTTTTACCGGATTGGGATAGACCCTAATGCTCTTTTTATCTTTATTGACCTCGTCAATATCCGTGATGTTATCTACCGTAATGCAATCCGATGTGTCGGTGCAGTTATTCACTGTGATAATAACAGCGTAATTACCATTTTCTGTTACATCATAGCTTTTGCTGGTCGCATCAGGCATTTCAATGCCATTATCACAGTTTATCCATTGATAACTATCCGCATCATTAGCCGTCAATGTTTGTCCTGATTGGTTTACAACGGCTTCGGGAGAGTTTATAGCAAGTTCCAGTGTTACAATGCTATCACAGCCTATCGCGCTTTCGTATATTTGAGTATAAGTACCTGAGCTGGTATAAGTTTGCCCGTTTATGGTTACAGAATCGCAATACTGCCCTGTTATCACGGGGTCAATTGTGCTGTTATTTATGGTGAGGTTGATCATCAGGAAACTATCACACTGAGCTGCATTTTGAAAAGTATCTACATAAACTCCGCTTGCCGTATAGGTTTTTTGATTATAAACGAAGCTGTCACAGGACGCCTCTGTCATATCATTGAAATTGCTGCAATCGGAGCTCATTTTAGCAACAAATACATCCCAGCTACCGGTTGTGATCAAATTGAAAGTATCTACATTGTTGCGGACAAAATCTGCTTCTCCGTTAAAATAACCAATAATGTGAAGATTGTTTAAATCATCTTTAACGATTTCCTGTGCCGAAAAGTTCATCGGGCTTCCGGTTTGCTTTACCCAGTTGAAATCGCCATTAGGAAGGTAGGAGGCGACAAAAAGATCCCCGAATGCGGAACTCGTCTTTTGTGTAGCCGTTAATGAAGTTATACCGGGCCCGGGATCGAAATCAAGAGTTCCCATAAATGTACCTAAAAGAAAGCTGTTTCCCGCAGCGTCTATAGCCATCGCTCCTGCACTTGCAAGCAGGGAAAATGCCCATAAATAACTTCCGCTATTGGTATACTTAGCTAAAAACATATTAGCTCCTGTTCCTATACCAGTAAGTAGTGCTGAGCCTGCAGGATTGAAGTTTGCCGTGCTCCGGTAAGATCCGGTAAGGTATACATTTCCGGTATTATCCAATCCGATGCCCACCCCTACATCTGCTCCGGTACCACCGATACCATTAGCCCATACATAATTTCCGTTTTTGTCATATTTAGCAAGATAAATATCTGTGCCGCCATTCGAAATCAAATTATTAACTGCAGACCCCGGGTTAAAATCTGCGGTTCCAGTGAATTCACCTGTAATATAAACATTCCCGGATGCATCCACAGCGATGGCATAACCACGATTAGCGCTGGTTCCCCCTATAACATTAGCCCAGACGTAATTTCCATCTTTGTCATACTTTGCCATGAAAATATCTCTGCTGGAGGCACTACCTGAATTAGTAAGATTCCTTATGCCCACTCCCGGATCAAAATCAGTTGTTCCATAGAAAGTCCCCACAAGATGAATATTTCCCTCCTTATCCAAAACCATGTCTCCCTCATCTGCTTGCAAAAGGCCATTGCCTCTTTGTACTGCCTTAACCCATTTAAAATTGCAGTCAGTATCATATTTGGCAATGAAGAATCCATCACCAGTTATCAAACTTTCTCCCGCTCCCGGATCAAAATCCAATGTATCTCCATAAAATCCAAAAATCACTAAGTCCCCATTATGGTCTATTACAATTTTTACCCCCTGATCTTTTGCCCTACCACCAATACTTTTAGCCCACACGTAATTACCCGCTATATCATATTTGGCAATAAATGCATCTTGTCCGCCATTGGAGGTAATGAGATTATCCGCTTCAGGATTAGGATTAAAATCTACATTTTCTACAAAGTAACCTGTCACATAAGTGTTTCCCAATTTGTCAACAGCTACAGAATATCCTCTGTCAAAGCCGTTTCCACCCATACCTAATGCCCATGCCAGGTTTTGGGCATGGGTTTCTATAATTCCTCCTAATAAAGAAATAGTCCAGAGTATAAAAATCAGTGTATTTTTTTTCATGTGTACTTTATTTAAAAATATTTACAAATAATAAGATGATACCATTTTAATAAATCAATGTATTAATTATAATTAATGACTTTATGATGAACTTTAAACTCAACAGGTTTCTCCTTAGATACTTCCTAAACAAATACGTGACCAAAGATAATTGTCCCTACAACCTTGGCATACCGTATTTTCACTGAAAGTTTTATTTCTGCTATTTTAATCTTACCAACTGGAATCATATAAGCTTTTAAAGATTGACTAATTTACAAGCAAAGAATAGCTGCAACTCAACAGCTGCTGAAATTTGAAACAATCTATACGAAGGAACCCTGAACAGTCCTTTGTTTTATCCGCGCTCCGAACCTACGGTCATCGTCATCCACTGTCCGATAGGATGTAAAACATTTTTTGGACTATCCCTTCTTTTAACCCATCTTAATTTGCAATATTTGCTTTTTTTCCCTTATTTGTGCTTATTTTTAAAGGGACAAAAAACGCATGAGCAGCCACCATCTACGTAAAGACAAAATCTGTCAGAACTGCGGACAGGAAGTACCTCAAAGATTTTGCACGGTCTGCGGACAGGAAAACACGGAAACCCGCCGGTCTTTCAGCTACCTTTTCCGGCATTTTATTGAAGATTTTACTCATTACGAGGGCAACTTCTGGAAAACCATAAAATACCTGCTTTTTCATCCTGCCTATCTTACCCTGTCCTACCTGGAGGGGAAAAGAGCCCGGTATGTAGCCCCGGTAAAACTCTATATATTTGTCAGCTTCATTTCCTTCTTTACCATACACATATTTCCTGATTTCAACACTTATGACCCTGAGGAACAAAAAGAGAAAACGCAACAGGGCAGTATAGCCCAACAAGAAGTCATTGATGAAGAGACCGCCTACAAAAGCAGCCTGCGTTACTATGATTCCCTACAGCTCAGCTTGCCGAAAGCAAAACGAGATGGGCCCATTCTACAGAAAATACAGAGAAAATTAATAGAAGAACGGGAAATGGACAGTGATGAAATGGGCGAAAAGCTGGCAGAGCAGATGGAAAAAATGTTACCCAAAGCCTTGTTTTTCTTCCTGCCCCTTTTTGCTTTCATCTTATGGTTGTTTCATGACAAAAAGAAATACCTTTATTTTGATCATGGTATTTTCACGTTGCATTACTTTTCTTTTATTTTAATCATACTTACGGCTAACTATATTATCGACTGCATTATACCCTGGGCTTATCTATTGAACAGCACCATCTTTTCAGACCTGATCAATGCAGCGACCTTACTATGGATCGTTTATTATTTTTTCAGGGCACATTCCAGGATGTATTCCCCGGTCGGTACCTGGCGTAAAGTAATTCGACCGCTTTTCATGATAAGTATAGAAATGGTCTTATTTTCTTTACTGATCATTGCCCTGATTATTTATTCTCTGATCATTATATAAGGCAGTTTCCTATGCATACCCTTCATTTGCCTTTAAAGAAGGGCTGGGATTTGTATTGCAAAAAATATCTTTATTTTTGCATAAGCCGGGAGGATGCATACGGCGATTGTTCACTCAGATGCTTACCACCTGGTCCTCGTTACAATAATTTTAAACAACAACATCATGCAATTAACCTTGGATATACCCGAAAATAAACTAAGCTTCTTTATGGAGCTGATACAAAACCTCGGCTTTGTGAAGATAGATAAAAAGGCCGGCAGTATTAACGGACTTACGGAACACCAAAAGGAACTGGTAAACATAGAACGCAAAAAAGCTAAAGAAAATCCCGGTTACATGCAGGATTGGGATGATGTATTACAAAGACTTGATCCTGACGCATGCTAAAAATAAAACTATCAGCTGCCGCAGAATTGGATATAGACCAGGGCGTGCGTTATTACAACAGGCAGCAAGCCGGGCTGGGTGTACAGTTTTTGACCGCAATTAAAAAGACCCTGAAGAAAATGCGGCAAATGCCCCAGGCCGCCTCCATCTCCTATGATGATGTGCGCTACAAGGTAGTGGAGGATTTTCCGTTTATCATTACTTACTCCTATGACGATAAACATATAGGCATATTCAGGGTGTTCAACACAAACCTAGACCCCAGTAAGTTATAAAATACATTATACTTACCTGCAAAGTAGGTATAACGCAACAGCATGATTGGAGAGGAAACCAATTATCGATTATATCTATTCTTATATTGGCCGGGACCGGCGTTGATGTTTTAACATCTAAAATGCAGCTATTGTATCAAAATATCCCCTTTAAAGCGAGTTAAACTTTAACATAGCGGGATGTTGGACAGGGTGTGATGCTTACCTAACTCATTGATCCGGGGCAGATCTCAGCTGGCTTTACATAGAGCATTTTAGTTACTGTTCTGAGATACCATAATATAATAGTACCTTTGCGCCTTGTTTAAAAAAAGACATTAGAGAAGTATGGATACATTCCAGTCATTTGGATTGAAGGAAGAGCTTGTACAGGCTGTGCAGGCATTGGGATTTACGACGCCCAGCCCTATTCAGCAGCAAGCGATACCCTTGTTGGTGCAGGAGACTACCGATATTATTGCCCTGGCACAGACCGGGACCGGCAAAACAGCGGCTTTCGGATTGCCGTTATTACATAAAATTGACCCCAGAGCCGAAGGGGTACAGGCATTGGTTTTAAGTCCTACCCGTGAACTTTGCATGCAAATTCAGGAAGAATTTGTGAAATACAGTAAATTTTCCCGTGGCATTAACACATTAGCCGTTTACGGGGGTACGCCTATCGGCGCCCAGATCCGCGAATTGAAACGTAGTGTCCAGGTAGTCGTTGCGACTCCGGGACGCCTGATCGATTTGCTGGAAAGAAATGCGATCAACCTGGATGATGTTAAAATCCTGGTTTTGGATGAAGCGGATGAGATGTTGAATATGGGATTCCGGGATGACATAGATTTTATCCTGAAAAACTCTCCTGTTCGGGAATCTACCTGGTTGTTTTCTGCTACCATGAATAATGATGTGCGCCGTATCTCCAAGCGTTACATGAAGGACCCTAAAGAGGTAGCGGTAGCCCGTGAAAACGTAGGCAATGAAAACATTGACCATCAGTATTTTGTGACCAGCGCCCACCAGCGATTTGATGCCTTGCGCAGGCTGCTGGACTTTGCTCCGGATATTTATGGCATTATTTTTACCCGTACCAAACAGGATGCCCAGGATATCTCTGAGAAGCTGATGCGGGAAGGCTACCATGTAAGCCCTCTTCATGGGGACATGGATCAGAAAATGCGGACAAAGGTCATGGACCGCTTTAAGCGGAAAATGTTGCAGGCCATTGTGGCCACCGATGTAGCCGCGCGTGGTATCGATGTTAATGACATTACCCATGTCATCAATTATGAGCTTCCTGAAGATCCTGAAGTATATACCCACCGTAGCGGACGTACGGGCCGGGCCGGTAAATCCGGTATCTGTATGTCTCTCGTTACCTCCAGGGAAATAGGCAGGATACGCCAGGTAGAACGTATGGCTAAGACGCGCTTTCACAAGAGTGATATTCCTGATGGTGCTGAAGTGGTGCGTAAGAGACTGTTTCATTACCTGGATAAAATTGAACATGCGACCCCGGAAAGTGATTTTGGCGAGATCTATCAAAAAAGTATCCATGAACGCTTTGAGCACCTGGATAAGGACGAGCTGATCAACCGCTTGCTATGGTTACAACTGAAAGATACCATTAAGGATTATGCCCATGCGCCTGATCTGAATGCCAGTTATAATAACAGGGCAGGTGGCCGGGAAGAAGCGGTGCGGAGCGGCAGTGTCCGTTTATTTATCAATATTGGTACTAAAGACGGCTTAACTCCGGAAGGATTGGTGCATTTCATCACAGACATGACGGACCTGGATCCCCAGATCGTAAGCCGGGTAACGGTGCGCGAACTGAGTAGTTTCTTTAATATTCCTTCCGATGCTCTTGATTTTATCTCCGATTCACTGGCGACAAGGAAGTTTAACAACCGTAAAGTAAGGATAGAAGAGGCGGATAAAAAACCGGCTTTTAAGGGCAATAGCCGCCCCAAAGACACTTACAGACAAGGGAGTTATGAGAAAAAGGACTTTGGTAAAGAGGTACCGAAATTTACCCGTGCCCGTAAGCCTCAAAACAAGTATTGATATTATTAACATTTAAGAGGGTACTTTTTTGTCCTTTTTCATTACTTTTGCGTCGAACCAAATGTAATTGTGTAATGGGATTTGATATTGTACTTTGGTCCTGGTTTACTTTTGCTTTGCCTGTGCAACAGCAAAATCTTGAAAAGCAGCTTTTAGCGGCTGCTCCGAAACAAATCACCAGGGAGGTTAACAAAACAGGCATAGCAAGTTTTTACCATAACAAATTTGTGGGCAGGAAGACGGCTAACGGAGAGATCTTTAAACAGGATAAGTTTACTGCTGCCAGTAATCATTTTAAATTGGGCACTTATGTTAAAGTAACCAATGTAAACAATGGGGAAGTAGTTTATGTGAAAGTCAATGACCGTATGGGGCATCCCAGCCGGATGATCGATCTCACAGAACTGGCCGCTAAAGAGCTGAAATTCATCCGAAGAGGTACCACGAAAGTAAAAATTGAAATGGTACCGGCAGATGAAGGCAAACGCGAAATTCTGGCGCAAAGAGGATCCGATGCTCCTGCTCCAACTAATGAACTTTAAAAGTACACCTGATTTTTTAAAAAGAGGCTGGCCCCTATGGACCAGCCTCTTTTTTGGTTTTTAATGATGGGTGGGCAATCAGGCAATACGCTCCACTCCCCCTGTCCGCTCTGCTACGATCCGGCCATCCTTCATCATCAGGATCCGGTCTGCCAGGGAAGCCAGTTGCTCATTATGGGTAACGATCACAAAGGTTTGGTTGTATTGCTCTTTTAACCGGATGAACAGCTCATGTACCGCCCGGGCATTGGCAGTATCCAGGTTGCCCGTTGGCTCATCTGCCAGAACCACGGACGGCTTATGGACTATAGCACGCGCTATAGCCACCCTTTGCTGCTCTCCTCCTGATAGTTCACCGGGCTTATGGTGGAGGCGATGAGACAGGTCTACAATATCCAATATTTCCTTAGCGGCTTCGGTTGCCGCCTTTCGCTTTACCCCGGCTATCCATAAGGGCATACATACATTCTCTATGGCTGTAAACTCCGGGAGTAAATGATGAAACTGGAATACAAAGCCCATATGACGGTTACGGAAGCTGGCTTGTTGTGCTGCAGACAACCGGAACAAGGCTTGCTCCATCAGGGTAACCTGTCCCGTATCGGGGGAGTCCAGGGCACCCAGGAGATGAAGTAATGTGCTTTTACCAGCTCCTGACGGCCCTGCTATCGCTACAAATTCGCCCTGCCGGATCTGTAAGGATACCTCATGCAGAACAGTAAGCTTCCCGTATTTTTTGGAAAGATTCCGGGCTTCCAACATAGTTATTGTTTGATTAACCTGTAATTCTGATATTCAAACAGGCGCTTACCCAGCAACCTGTTAAGGCCTTCGATCAGTTTATCTTTTACCCCCTGGTTAGACCGGGAAGGATCATATTGAAAAGACCAGTCCTGTGCCGCAATAATCTCCTTCATAAAAACGGGATGGTCTTTTTCAAATAATTCCAGTTGATCCACATCGTTAAAGTCAAAAGGCAGGCCGGTAATGTTCTGCTTCACCCACTCATCGCTATGCCAGAAGCGATGAAAATAGTCTGCTTTTTTGCTCATCAATGCAGGATGACGGGAATAAGAATAATGATATACCGGGATATCCGTTTTCAGCACCTTTAATTTTTCTCCCGGTTCCCCTGCTGCATAAGCCGCCCTTGAACTGTATTTACGAAATCCCTGGGAATCCTTATAAGAACGGATCCTGTCGCTATTTCTAAATGCCCTGATCTCAAAAGGATGTACCTTACGGGTATTCCGGATATGGCGGTAATCACCCCAGAAATGATAAAAAGGAAACAATAGCCCTTCTATCTCCTTATTGTTATCCGCATTCAGAATCGCTGCTTTTAAGCGTTCCAGGTCCCTCTGATGCCAGACTTCATCCGCCTGTAGATGGATCGCCCAATCTCCTGTTATGGCATCCAGGCCCATATTGGACTGCTGGGCAAAAATGGTGCCCTTCCGCCGCAGATCCTCGTCCCATACAACATCTATGATCTTTATTTTAGGATCGTTAAGGCCGGCAATGGCCTCTCGGGTTCCATCCACAGAATCTCCGACCACAACTACCAGTTCTGTCACTAAGGGTAAAAGAGACCTGATAGAGGCAAGAAATGGATAGCCATACTGGAAGCCATTCCGGACATAAGTAAAACCGCTGATGCTGAGCATTAAGTTATGGGAAAATAGAAGCCAAATTTACCAAATTAATTAAACTATCGGCCTAATAATAAGTCCTATTCCAGGAATACCAGGGATTAACGTAAAAATAAACCAGCGCAAAGTAATAGAAATGCTTTTTTTGAAGGGGAAAGCTTACATTTGCACAAATTCAATATCAAATATTTAATTAGCAGATATGTTTTGGACATTAGAATTAGCTTCTCACCTGGAAGATGCCCCCTGGCCAGCCACTAAGGATGAATTGATAGATTTTGCTATTCGCTCCGGTGCGCCTCTTGAGGTGGTAGAGAATTTACAGGAATTGGAAGATGAAGGGGAGATGTATGAAGGTGTGGAAGATATCTGGCCGGATTATCCTACACAGGAGGATTTCTTCTTCAACGAAGACGAATATTAGTAAATTATTGTAACGAAAAACAATGGCGCCTACGGCGCCATTAATCGTAATATATCTTATTGATCGAGGAAGAAAAGATCAGGGAGTATAAGATGACAAACAGGATACTGGTGACCAGGGAAGCCCCTACCTTTATCAATAAATACCCCACCTGGTGCATTCCCCAGATTTCCAGGATATAATAGACAAAATGATGAATAAAAAGAAGGATGGCCGCATAAGTAAAAAAGGGTGTGCGGCCCATGGATTTCACATTTGGCGCCGCCTGGGCATATTCTGATAATCTCTTGGGCATCAACATAGTCAGTATCCGTGTCCTTGCAAAAGCCATCAAGACACAGGCAAAAGCATGAATGCCTCCTGTATCCATAAAACTGTCAATAGTGATCCCCATGACAAAACCTGCTATCAGCAATAAAGAACCCGGCGTGGAAATAGGAAGTAATAACAGGAATAAGGGATAAATAAACGGGGTATAAGGCGGGAACCCTGAAGGATTGGCCCACCAACGCAAAGGGATCTTATTCAGGATCAATACCTGAATAAGCACCAGGAATACAAAGCGAAGGACATTACGCAGATAAATGCTCATGGTTATTGGGTTAAAACAAGGAATCCTGCTGCCAGGATCTTCCCTGATCTTTTATGGCTATGGGCTATTGGCCGGTTTTTTAGCACTATTCGTACTTTGCTCCAGTTGCTTCCGCTCCTCACCCATCTTATCTTCTACTACATATACATATTGCAGGTTACGGAAATTAGTGGATAAACGCACTTTCAGATTCTTGGCATTACTTGACTTCATCGTGTCTATTTTCGCCACCCTCCCTATAAGCACATTTTCAGGGAAGAAAGAATAACCTGTGGTGAAGATGCTGTCCCCTCTTTTCACCGGAACCTGTACCGGTATCTTTTCCATGATCACATAATCAGGCGACCCGGGCTCCCACAGGATAAAGCTGAATGTTCCGTCAGAAAGGCGCGCACTGATCTTACGGTCACTGAGCACCGAAGCTACCGTAGCATAGTGGTCAGATACCTGCGCTACCCTGCCTACAACACCAGACCCCGTTACTACAGCCATTTCTTTCTTTACCCCATCCTTTGCTCCCCGGTTAATGGTCAGAAAATTCATTTTATCATTACTCACCGAATTATTGATCACCCTGGCCGGTATGTAATGATACAGTGCATAACGGATGCTTTTTACCCCACCCATTTTATTGCCTTTGCTGGTATCCCGTTTACTTGTGTCCCTGACAACAATGGGTATCCTGGCAATGCTGTCGCTCAGGCTATCAATATTACTCATTTGTGCCAGGGTATTCCTTAGCTGCCGGTTTTCATTAAGCAGGCTGTCATTGAGTCTTTTTAACTGGAAATAGTAAACAACATCGTTCTGCTTTTCATAAAAATAGCCTGTCATGGCATTCGATGAATTAACGATATCGGCCCCCTGCATACTACGGCTTCTTACAATAAGGATCAGGCATATTATTTCCAGGATAAGGAAAAGAATAAGGTTACGATACCGCCGCAGGAGTAATAGAAAGTTACGTACAGTTAAATAGTACTATTGACTTTGAGCAGACATTAACCGTCTGTAATTATTTCATTAAGAACGTAAACCGGCTGATATTTTTCAGGGACATCCCTGTTCCCCGTACTACGGCACGTAACGGATCGTCTGCAACATGTACCGGTAGTTTTATCTTTTGGGAGATACGTTTGTCCAATCCCCGCAATAAGGCGCCTCCCCCGGTCAGGTATAAGCCCCGGCGATAGATGTCAGAGGCCAGTTCCGGCGGTGTGCTTTCCAGGGCTTTCAGGATAGCCTCTTCAATCTTAAAGATAGACTTATCCAGTGCTTCGGCCACCTCCTGATAAGATACCTGGATCTGCTTGGGAATACCGGTCACCAGGTCGCGCCCGTTCACCGCTATGTCGTCAGGCGGATTATCCAGTTCTTTCAGCGCCGATCCTACATGTATTTTTATTTGTTCTGCAGTCCGTTCTCCTATATTCAAACTATGGTAACGGCGCATGGCCTCCATGATATCCGTAGTAAATTCATCTCCTGCTATACGGATGCTCTGGTCGCAGACAATGCCGGCCAGCGATATTACAGAGATGCCGGTAGTACCTCCGCCGATATCAATGATCATATTCCCCGTAGGCTCTTCTACATCAATACCGATCCCCAGCGCCGCAGCCATCGGTTCATGGATCATATAAACCTCTTTGGCTCCTGCCTGCTCTGCGCTGTCTCTTACCGCTCTTTTTTCAACCTCGGTAATGCTGGATGGGATACAGATTACCATACGCCAGCTTGGAGGGAAAAGCGGTTTCTTGGGATAGACCATTTTGATCATCTCCCGCAACATTCCTTCTGCTGCGTCAAAATCAGCGATCACACCGTCTCTTAATGGCCTGATTGTTTTAAGATTATCATGGGTTTTTTCATGCATCATCATTGCCTTTTTACCGACAGCTACTATTTTATTCGTAGTTCTGTCTTTAGCAACAATAGAAGGCTCATCCACAACTACCTGATCATTATGAATAATTAATATATTGGCCGTACCCAGATCGATAGCGATTTCCTGCGTTAAAAAGTTAAACAATCCCATTTTCTGTCGGATTCCCGAGTATATTTAAAAGAGGTGAAGATGATTGATTTTAAATTTCTTGCAAAAATGCAAAAAATAAACGGTTTGTTGGAAGAGTTTTGCTAAAAAAAGTATAATTATAGAATTCCCTGAATTTACGGCAAAGGTACAGCATCTATCCTTTAGAAAACAAAATCAATATGCGCCTTTTTCCGAGGAAAACGGAGCCGGGCGGAGGATTTAGCAAAAGCTTTCCAGGACATGAACCAAGAAGAAGTCAAAAAACATCAAACCTTCGGGAAGCACGCAGGCCCGACTATTAACCGGCAAAAACTTACCTTTGCCAAATTACAAAAAATTAAAATGGAAAATAGAATAGACATTCCAGAATTGGAGCCTGACGCATACAAAGCAATGCTTGCTTTAGAAGACTATTTACACAACGCCCAACTTACAAAAGCACATTTGGGGTTGATTAAAATCCGGGCTTCTCAAATAAATGGTTGTGCATTTTGTATTAATATGCACACCTCGGAAGCATTGAAACAAGGCGAAACTGCTCAACGGATCTTCTTGCTCAACGCCTGGAAAGAAACGGAATTATTTACAGAAGAAGAACGAACTATTTTAGCCATAACAGAAGAAGTAACCTTAATCCATCAACACGGATTAACCAACGACACTTACCAACAAGCGGAAAAGCTTTTTGGCCAAAATTACCTTGCACAAATCATAATGGCAGTAGTAACTATAAATGCATGGAACAGAATTGCCATAAGTACAAGCAAAACTGTTAAACCTCTTCTCTAAAATGGCCGTCAAAAAAGCAAAAGAGCTCCATGCAATCAGAAAGTTCGATCTGTTCAATAACCCATAAAACGGTTGCCCGTAGTCCTGTAACCGTACACAAACATATTCCTCCTTCCGGCCGGATAGCAACGGGAAATACCAACGCCTAAATTTTCTTCAAAATTTGATTTGAATCCCATTATAGTATGAACAAAAAAACCGGCCTTACCTGCAAATCCTGAGTAAGAGACAGCATACATAATATTTTATCATTATGTTATGAAAATAATATTGTCATTAGCATATTAACGCTCCATGAGGCCCAAAACATCATTTCTTAAACCGGTTTGTCCGGTATTCATTTGTCACCACAATGTCAATTTTAAGTAAAATATAGGGCTATCTATTTAACCTATATGGCATTTATTCTTATAATCCGTAACCTTTACGTAATTTTGCAGCCAAATTTATAAAATGATACAGACAGATATAGCAATAATAGGGGCCGGGCCGGTAGGTTTATTTGCCGTTTTTGAAGCCGGCTTGTTAAAAATGCGCTGCCATCTGATAGATTACCTGCCCAAGGTAGGAGGACAACTTTCTGAGATTTATCCTAAAAAGCCTATTTACGATATACCCGGCTACCCCTCTGTGCTGGCCCAGGAGCTGATCGACAACCTGGAAGAACAAATAGCTCCCTTTCATCCCACTTATACCCTTGGCGAAAGGATCGAAGGCCTGGAGAAAAGAGGAGATGCTGATTTCCTGCTGACCACAAATATGGGGACTACCATACAGGCCAAAGCTGTAGTCATAGCAGGAGGGCTCGGTTGCTTCGAACCCCGGAAGCCCGCTGTAGCAGGTCTTGAAGATTTTGAAAATGGCAAGGGCGTCAATTATATGATCCTGGAACCGGAGCACTACCGTAATAAACGGATGATCCTGGCCGGTGGCGGTGACAGCGCGCTGGATTGGACCATTTTCCTGGCTGATGTGGCGCAAAAGGTGACCCTGGTGCACCGTAGCGAAAGCTTCAGAGGAGCGCCGGATTCTGTAAACAAAGTGATGCAACTGGCCGAAACAGGCAAGATTGAATTGGTATTGAACAGCAACCTGGCTGAATTACATGGTAACGGACACCTCCACAGTGTGTCGCTCCAGGATAGTAAGACTAAAGCCATGCAGACCATAGAAACCGACTTCCTGATCCCCTTATTCGGATTAAGCCCAAAACTGGGGCCTATAGAAAACTGGAACCTGAATATAGACAAAAACGCTATTGAGGTCAATACGGAGGATTACTCCACGAATATTGAAGGAATCTGGGCGATTGGCGATATCAATACCTACAAGAATAAACTTAAACTGATCCTTTGTGGCTTCCATGAAGCTGCTTTAATGAGTCATAGTGTATATAGATATATTAACCCCGGGGTTAAATATACCATGAAATATACCACAGTAAATGGAATTGCTGAATTCTAAGAACGATGGACGAGTCTATAATCACGATATATCTTGAAAATGCCGATGGCAGTGTAGATACCCTGGAAGCCCCTACAGATATGAGCTTAAGCCTCATGGAGCTGCTTAAGGCCAGCGAATATGATGTACTGGCTACCTGTGGAGGCATGGCGCTTTGTGCTACCTGCTGCGTGGATGTAATGGAAGGAGCAGACACATTGGAAGAAATGAGTGATGACGAATATGCTATGCTGGATACACTTCCCGATCTGTTGCCTAATTCCCGCCTGGCCTGCCAGTTGAGGATCAGTCCGCAAATGGATCAATTGAAAATAAAATTACATTAGTGATCAAACCAATCCCGTCAGATAGGCTATCGGAACAGGCTGTTGCTCTTAAGGGCTCAGCCTGTTCCGGTGTCCGGGATTGCCTGTACCCAAAATACAGTCAAAAAACGGACACGGGCTATGATCGTATATTGATCCTGTCCACTGCACGGTAAAACTATATATACTCAAAAAACATTTTCCCGATTTTGAAACATTATTTCCCGAAAGCTAAAGTGACGACTTCCCGAAAGAGGGTACTTTTGCACTCTGATCCGGAATAAGGAATAACGAAATCCGTCAACAATTTAAATTTTTATATCCGTTTTTTAATCTTCATCTACAATGAAAAAATTAGTACTAGGAGCCTTCTCTTTATGCTCATTCGGAGCTGCAATGGCGCAGAATATTATTATCGATACCGTAACTACGGGAGCAGGATATGCCAACCACGTATGGTACAGCCTGGAAAATGGCACTAAAACAGCTACGCCAAAGTCAGGATGGGATATCGCCTTCAATACAGGAGGCCGTTCCGCATCCATTATTAACAATTCTGCAGCTAAAGTATGGCAGCATCCTACTGCTCCGGTTGCGAACTGGGCTACCGTAGATACTGCAGGATTAAGCGGATGGGATCAATTGCACAATTCCCGCCTGGACTGGGAATCAGGCGCTTTTAACACCGGTGCAGGTGGCGGAGCTATGGATTATGGTTGGGGAGAATATAACTCAAGCACTCATGTAGTCTCCGGTAAAGCTATATTTATCATTAAACTTGCGGATCAGACAACCTTCAAAAAATTCTTGGTTGAAAAACTGGAAAAGGGTACGTACACGTTTAAATATGCTAACCTGGATGGTTCTTCAGAGGTAGTGGATTCTCTCAAAACTACGGACTACAGCTCCAAACAATTTGTACATTATTCTTTAGTGGATGAAGCTATTGTAGATGTAGAACCTGCTTCTACTGCATGGGATCTCCTGTTTACCCAATACATAGACCAGGTGGCTATGGGTGCTGATCCGATACCTTATGAGGTTACCGGCGCATTGAGCAACCAGGGGGTAACAGTTGCTGAAGTTAAGCCTGTAGATGCCGGCACCTTTGTAGACTACAAAAGTCAAACCTTTGACAGCGCCAAGAACGTAATCGGGTATGATTGGAAAGCGTTTACCGGTGGCGTCTATGTTATTGCTGATTCTACCGTATATTTTGTAACCGATAAAAGCAGCAATATCTGGAAAGTTGTATTTACCGGCTTTGGCGGCAGCGCAGACGGCAACTACATCTTCTCTAAAGAGAAATTAGCCACAACAACTATTCATGATGCTAAAGGTATTATCGCTTCTATGGTAGTATATCCTAATCCTGCTGTCAATGGTTCCGCTACCGTTGCTTATAACTTAAATGAAAGCGGTTCAGAAGTGAGCTTAAATATATTCAGCTATACCGGTCAGCATATCGGCAGCCAAAAACTGAACGGAGCGTTGGGCATGCATACGCATACTATCGCTACCCAAAGCATGGCAAAAGGTATCTATATTATCAGCCTGAATGTGAATGGTCAGCAAACATCACAGAAATTAATTGTACGCTAAGACCTTGAGTACCAGTAAATATGTTTTTGTGCCGGCTGGTTGTTACTACCTTGCCGGCACAAAAACATAAAGGAATAACCTAAGTATACTTTGTAAAATCATTTTTTCTTCAAGCACCAGATGAAAGGTTTATCCAGGATCTCCCTTCTTGTAACCATATTATCTTCAGTTGCCTATCTTTCCGAAGGGCAAACCGTTAAGGTTGTTGCAGCAAGGGACAATAATCAACCGTTGGTTGCAGCCCATGTAACGTTAATCGACATAACCACCGGCAAAAGTACCACTACGCTAACCAATGTGGAAGGGATGATGAATTATGCAGGTGAGGCAGTCAACTTCCCGTTACTGGTGCAGATCAATTGCCTGGGCTACCAGGCAATTACAGACACAATATGGAAAGAAGAGCATAAAGTATATGCGATGGCTACCGCCGATGTGTTCATGAATGAAGTGGTCGTTACAGGCCAATATGCCCCTGAAAATGTAGCCAATACCGTACATAGTGTAAAAGTAATATCCAGGAAAAAAATTGACATGATGGCCGCTCAAAATTTAAGAGATGTGCTGTCCAATGAATTAAATATAAGATTGAGCCAGGATAATGTATTAGGGAGCAGCATGAGCATGCTGGGCATCTCCGGCCAGAATGTAAAAATACTTATAGACGGCGTTCCCGTAATCGGTCGGTTAAATGGGAATATTGATGTCTCTCAAATCAATATGAATAACGTGGAACGTATTGAAATTGTAGAAGGCCCTTTATCGGTAAATTATGGTACGGATGCACTGGCCGGTACAATTAATATTATTACAAAGAAAAGTCAGAAAAAAGCTTTTAATATAGCCAACAGCAATTATTATGAGAGCAATGGCAATTACAATATATCGGGAAAACTAGGTCTTGATAAGGGCAAAAATACGGTTCAGGCTACCTTGGGACGCAACTATTTTGATGGGTGGAATCCCGGCGACCAACCCTTTTTATACCGTGATGAAATAAATGCAGACAGCAATCGCTTCCAGAGCTGGAAACCTAAAGAACAGGTTTTTGCAGGCGCGCTGCTGGCCAGGCAGATTAAGAGCCTGAAATTAAGCCTCTCTTCTGACCTCTTTAAGGAAACTATTATCAATAAGGGCTATCCGACTTTTTCGCAAACAGGCAGAGATGACTATTACAAAACATTCAGGTTATCCAACACCCTTAACCTGGGTGGCAGCCTTAATGAAAATTACAGAACTAATATTATAATAGGTTATAATTACTTTAAGCGCATCAAAAATACATTTATCAAAGACCTTACTACCCTGGAGTCACAACTCACCAAAGATATCAGTGACCAGGACACCAGCCAGTTTAAAACATTGATGTCGAGAGGCAATATCACTTCCACCAAAGTCAATGCAGCGCTTAATTATGAGCTGGGTTATGATATTAATTATGAATCAGGAACAGGCATCAGGGTTAAAGACTATGAACAAAGTATCGGTGATTATGCCCTTTTTGGTACTGCTGAATATAAACCCTGGGAACAACTGGTCATTCGCCCGGGATTGCGCCTTACCCACAATACCAGGTATAAAGCGCCGCTCATTCCTTCCCTGAATATCAAATATCAATTACCTATCAGTGACAATGCAGACCGGCAAACGCTCACCATACGTGCCTCCTATGCCCGGGGATTCAGAGCGCCTTCCTTAAAGGATCTTTATTTCAATTTTGTGGATATGAACCATAATATTACCGGAAATGAGTCCCTTAAGGCGGAGTATTCCCACAATTTCATAGTCAATGCTTCCTGGCAAAGAATATACAACCAAACCATTTTAAAGCTGGAGGTAAACAACTTCTATAATAGCATTGAAAACCTGATCATTCTTGCACAGGTTTCACCTTCTTCTACCACATACACTTATAAAAACCGGGGCAGTTTCCAGACTTTCGGCAATGCCCTCAACGGTGAACTGGCTGTAAAACACCTGAAATTTTCGTTTAGTGGCGGCTATATTGCTTATTTCAATGAATTATCAACAGGAAGTAACAATATCAATCGTTTCAGCTATACTCCTGAGATACGGTCCAGTATCCTGTACGAGTTCAAGCAATATGGATTATCCATGGCTATGTTCTATAAATATACCGGAAAAACACCCGGATTTATACTCAATGAAAGTGATGAGATCGTTCAGACCTCTATCCAGGATTATCATATGGCCGACGCTTCCGTATCCAAAGCATTTTTCAAAGGAAACTATAATCTTTCGGTAGGGTGTAAAAACCTTTTTAATGTAACCAATATTACAGGCAGCAGCATGAACTCGGCACACTCGGGCGGCGGCGGTGCAACCTCCATGATGCCTTTAAGCATGGGACGTACCCTGTTTTTAAAATTCGATATCAATCTCAATTATAACTAATGCGCTTTCAATATCTGGTTGGTACACTTTCTATAGCGCTCCTGCTTGTTTCCTGTGAAACGAAAGAGCTTCCTGTTCCTGCAAGGCAAATGGCTACATCTCAGATTGAAATGGGCGGAGCCTATGAATACCAGGTTTTCTACAATCTCAGTACGGATTCGGTCATCAGCAAAAACCTGAAATGGGATTGGGATCTTGGCTTTGAATGCTCGCCTGACGGCTTCCGGGTCATCCTCAACAGTTCAAAACTAATGTATGCTGCACCAACCGATAAAGAGCAGCTGGAGCAGGTTAAGGATACATCAGGCTATGAAGTCAGCAAACACCTTGATGCTTCCAGTGGCAACAAAGACTCAACAGCTATCGGTGACTGGCGCATTAACAAACCTGTCTATATCATTAACAGGGGCCTGGACGGAAATGGCACTACTATCGGGTTTGTAAAGCTTAAGATAACAGAAGTAACTGCTCAGAATTATGTAGTCAATTTTCAGGATCTGGATGGAGGCCCTTTACAGACGATAACTATTCCTAAAAACGAGAACTACAATTTCAGCTTTTTATCTTTCGAGGGAGCAGGGAAAATAGTCTCTATCGAACCGCCAAAAGATTTATGGGATCTATGCTTTACCCAATACTCTGCAACGATACCCATTGATTACCTGGTTACAGGTGTACTGCTTAACCGTTATCAGACTGAGGCCTATGTGGATTCCATTAATTTGTTCGAAAATATCTCTTTGGACCAGGTTCAGGAGGCTTCCTTTTCCAGCAGGTTAGATATGATCGGGTATGATTGGAAAAGCTACAATTTTACCTCCGGAATGTATGACGTTAATGCACTTAAAAATTTCATTATCCGCACCAAAGAGCAATTCTATTATAAAATGCACTTTCTTGATTTCTATAATACCCAAGGGCAGAAAGGGAGTCCTAAATGGGAATATTCCCGATTATAATATCATATCAGGTGCAACAAAGAAGCTTTTGATGAAATGCGATCATCAAAAGCTTCTTTTTATATGCAGAGCCCGGGTCAGGCAGGAAGAGTAAGGGCAGATCTAAATATCCTCCGGCACTACCGGTTTGATCAATTCATGCGTTCTTACGAAATTACACCAGTTACAATCCTCTTTTTCGCAGCCATGGTCAAATTCCAGGTTCATGATCTTCTGGTAAACTTCCGTGATCTGCTGCGTTACCGTAGTGACATCTGTAGGCGCAATAGGCACAATATACCGCACAAATTCCCCCGCATCATTTTTCTCTATATAGTCAAATAAGCCCTCCGTCATCCGCCAGTTATTGAGCCGGGCCTGGGGATGATTGTCCAGCAGAATTTTATAAAAGACCATTTGCCGCCAGTAATCGCCACCATTCGGATCATTTTCATTGGGAGGCAATAATGATTTCTTTTGGCTGTACTGGGGATTGCCGGTTTTATAATCCACTACCGTACAATCCAGTCCGTTAAATTCAATCTTATCCAGCTTCCCTTTTACAGGCACGCCATTGACTTCCATGTTGTGCAGCATCCGCTCAATACTCACTACCTTATTAAAAGACGAGACGTAATGTTCGTAATATTCAGTCAGGATCTTATGCCCCAGCTCTTTCCTCCTTTTATATTGAAGCTCAGTAAAAGCATCTTCCTGCCGGCGAAGCTGTTGTTCAAAGCGGGTAATCACTTCTTCCGTCGGGGGGAAAACCTTGTCCTCACTTTCTATCATGTATTTGAATGCTTTTTCCAGAGCGTAGTGCACTGCAGTACCAAATGCCATAGCATCGTTCTTAGCTACCGGAACCTGGAGGATATTCTCATAATAAAAAGCTATAGGACATTGCAGGTATTTACTCAATGCTGACGGACTTAATGCGAAATATTCAAGCCGCTTGTGCAACAATTCTCTTTTAGCCAATTCGATCTGCACCGGAGGTTCGGGGCGGAAAGCCCAGTGCAGGTGGGATTTTACGGCTGCTTCGCTGATAGCGGTCAATTGTTGCTCGGCCAGCTGTTGCTCTGCCGCTCCTAATTCATTGACAAATTTGGAAGCTTCCAGGTTTTTACCTGCATTGTCCAGGAGTGCATAAGAAACCTGCAAATGCTTTTTAGCACGCGTCAGTGCCACAAAAAACACCCGCCTCATCACCTCTTCCGTTCCGCTGGATTCTTCATGCTCTGCAGTTTCGGTAAGGGTATCGGGAAGGTTAAATCCATTATGAAGACTTTTTTTGCCTTCCCAGAAATTTTTAGTGCAACCAATCAGGAAAACTCGTTCAAACTCATGGCCTTTGGCGCTGAATGCGGTATAGAACCGTACACCACGTTCCTGCTGTACCACCTTCTGTACCGGCACACTGATCTTTTCAATCTGCATTTGCCTGACCAGGTTGCCAAATTCCCCAAGGCTCAGCCGGGGCTGACGGCTGCATTCTTCTTTTACAAAATTAAAGAAGGTATGAATCAACTGCATCTCCCAGATTTGATTGTCCCCCTTGAGCAGGTGGGCCAATATGCCGGAATCATACAATACCTGTTCCAGCAACATCGGTATGGTGAGGTTACGCGCACTTTTTATCCATCCTTCTATGCACGCCCCTACCCTTGCCAGGGAAGTAGCATTGGTAAGGTCCAGGGTATGCAGCAGTAAGGTATCCGCCAGTAGAAAACGCCAGTATTTATGTTGCCGTTCTTTTTCCTGGAGGTAAAGACTTAAGCGGGCCAGGTCAATAGGTTCAATACCCAATTGCGGGGTATGCAACAGGTCAAACAGTAACTGCTCTCCACTAAATGACTTATGTTGCTCAGCATCGATATAGGCCAGTATTTTCAGCAATTGCTGCACCAGTGGCTGGTCCATTACATTAACCGGATGCTTTACCCAATAAGGGATCTTCTTGCGCTCCAGCAGATGAATAATATTTTCGGCCTGTTTATGTTGCGCATACAATATAGCGACTTCCCCCAGATCTACGCCCTGTTGCTGCAACAATTCAATCTGGGCCACGATATCCGCTTCCTCATGCAGGACATTATAATAAGCTTTAACGCGTGCAGGGACAGGTTCTTCCGTTTTAAACCTGTCATTGGCAGCTATGATCTGTTTATCCAGTTGTAACGCCTGCAATTTCAGGATAAGCCGCTCCTGGTTATGGTTAATCAGGAGAGCCGACTTATCTATAATTTCCTGGGCAGAGCGGTAATTCTCCTTCAGCACAATAACCATCACATTTTCGTACTTATGATAAAAATCCACGACATTTTTGAGCCTGGCTCCCTGAAATTCAAAAATACTCTGGTCATCATCTCCCACAATAAACAGGTTGGGACTTTGCCAGAAGTCCAGCAACAGGCTTAACAGTTCGCTTTGGGCGCCACTGGTATCCTGGAATTCATCCACCAATACGTATTGAAATCTTTCCTGGTAATGCCTTAAGAAATCTTCATGGTCTCTGAAAGCCCGGAGCACCCATAATATCATATCACTGAAATCATAACGGCCTAAGGCTTCCATTTTTTGCTGATAGACCGGGAAAAGCCGGGCAGCAGCCAGGGTCCTTTCCATCCGGGCTACTTCCTTATTAATATCACTCTGCTTCAGGTCGCCCACTTTAATACCCTTTTTAGCATTGGCCCGCTTATAGATATAGGCTTCCCGGTTGGGCAGGTCGTTGACATATAAATTAATGGTCTTTTCCAAATGCTCCGGCGACCAATCTTCTTTTTTCATCAATTCAAAAAGCTGGTGCAGATTCCGGGTGTCGTAATAAATGTTCCCTTTTAATCGTCGCAGGATATGACCTTCTGGTAATTCTTCCAGTAGCTGATGCATTACTGACGTCCGCTCCAGGTCGCTGATCGGCTGCAGGTCTCTCAACCCGAAATACTCTGCATTATTTTGGATCAGGTTATTACAAAAGGCATGAAAAGTATAAATATGAACTTTATGAGCATCGGCTCCGATTATCTGTAATAACCGCTTACGCATAGCCACGCTGCCCTCATCCGTATAAGTAAGGCAAAGAATTTCGTAGGGCTTTACCTGTACTTCACTGCGTAGCAGGTTAGCAATGCGCATAGACAAAATTTCCGTTTTTCCGGTTCCTGGTCCTGCTATAACCATAACAGGTCCTTCTATAGTATCCACAGCCTGGCGTTGCCGGGCATTAAGTTTCTGGTATCTTTCGTGATAAACGTTATCGTTACGGGTCATAATCGGACAGTATAATGAAAACAATTGCAAGGTAAACTAACCCATGCATAGCCGGACCAGCAGCAAGCGGGGTCTGTTGCAAAAACAAGCCGGTTTACCGAATGCTAAAATATAAAGTTTAAAGGAAACCCGGTACGAAACCAGAAAGAGTTCCATAAAAAAGCCTCCGGAGTTTTTCCGGAGGCCGATCGTCATCATTCAATGTCAGACAGTTTTTTCGGTATCATCAAGAGCCGGGCCGTCCTCAGATTTGTCGGTGATCCTGTCCTTAAGGTCAATCGCCTTATCTTTCAGGTCGGCAACCTTATCTTTGGTACCCTCCCATACATCTTCGGCTTTGTCTTTTACCTTGTCCCACACATCTTCCGCCTTATCCTCTACCTTATCCCATACATCTTCGGCTTTGTCTTTTACTTTATCACAGGCATCTTCGGCCTTATCTTCTACCTTATCCCAAGCATCTTCGGCTTTATCTTTCCAATCGGCTAATTTGTTTTTAGCCTTATCAAAAAAACCGGAAGCTTCTTCTTTTGTTTCTTCATTCATAGAAAAAATTTTTAAGGATGAACAATGGTTATTAAGCTAAGGTAGCCAAAAATCAAACAGCAACCCCGATGCGCATGTTAATATTTAATTACTTCACCTATTGAAACAGGCATTTCTACTATTTGATCACCACCTGCACGGTATTCCTGGTTTTTTGTTCCAATAATACCACCCTGCCCTTGGTCATTTCTTCCAGTATAGAAAGGGTATAGTGCCTTATGGTCAATAATTGTACATTATCATTATGCAAGACTTTGTAATCTTTCTCCAACTCCGCGACTAAAGGGCCTATTTTATCTTCCCGGTTATCTACACTGACTACCAGGCTGATCGCCGCATTTTGAATCAAATTGATTTTAACATGCTGGTCATGAAAAATATTATAGATCTTACTCAGGTTGTCCTCAGTAATAAAGGAAAAGTCACGACTGGTAATCTGCAGGAGGGCCTGGTTCTTTTTTAATACGATAAGCGGAGGATAAATAAAGGTGTCTGTAGTACTTTTGATGATCGTCCCTTTCAGATCCTTATTCAGAAAACACTTTACATACAGAGGGATATCCGCATTCTGCAAAGGCTTAATTGTCTTAGGATGGATCACCTGGGCGCCGTAGTAAGCCATTTCGATCACCTCGTGATAGGTGATCTCTTCAATCTTTACCGTATTGGGAAAAAGTTTAGGATCCGCATTGAGCAACCCTTCCACATCTTTCCAGATACTCACGCCCTGCGCATGCAGCATGGCCGCCAGCAAGGCAGCAGAATAATCGGACCCTTCCCTCCCCAGGGTGGTGGAATTATTATCATCAGTGCTCCCGATAAAGCCCTGGGTAACCACTATGCCATTTTCGCGCAATGCGGGTAATACCTCATTTTGTACCTGTGCTTTTGATCCCTCAAAATCGACCTGGGCATCCCTGTAAGTGGCATCGGTCCGGATCAGATCCCGCGCATCTATCCAGAGATTGGCCAGGCCCTGCTCCTTAAGATAGGCGCTAAAGATAGAGGTGGAAAGGATCTCGCCCAGGCACACGATCTGATCATATACATAATCACGGCTTTGCACACCGGCATCGTCCAGGGCCCAGTTCATTTCCGTATAGTATTCATTAAGCTTTGTCTTTATCCGTTCGAAGCCTTCGGCAGAAAGCACTTCCCGCGCATAATCATTATGCGCTTGCTCCATTTCATTCACTTTTGTCCTGGCCAATTCCTTATTGCCTTCATTTGCAGCATGTGCAATCTCTTCCAGCGCATTGGTTGTTTTGCCGTAGGCCGAAACAACAACAACCAGGGGCGTTCCTCCTTGTTGTATAATAGGCAATAATTGCCGCATCCTTTCGGGTGTGGCTATGGATGCACCACCAAATTTGTAAACCTGCATTTTATTTGGAAATAAAAAATTTAATTGATCAATATGGAAAAGGATACTCCCTTTATGCTAACCTGCTTAAAGCCAGTTCCAGCTTTTCAAACATGTCCTTCAGGTCTTCCATTCGGCAGGTACCTACGCTGATCCTGTACCAGGGAGATTCCTTATCGGCGCCAAAACAGTAAAAAGGAACAATAGCCAAACCGGCTTCGCTCAAAAGATATTGGGTGACCTCAGCCTGGTTCGTTAATACATGCTCTCCTGCTTTCTTTCCCTTAAGATCGATCTTAACAGTCAGGTATATAGCTGCCTGAGGGGTAATAGCTTCAATAGCGTAGCCCTTTTGTTTCAGGTCTTCCAGTCCCTTGTAGATAGTCCAGAGCCTGATCTCCAGGTCTTTTTTAAAGCGGACCAGGTATTCCTGCACTGCCTCCTTATCATTCAGAAATACAGTAGTGCCTTTCTGCTCTGCCATAGGCGCCCATGCACCGATGTGGCTTAACAGGGCTTTCATCTTGGTAATGATTTTTTCCGGCCCCATTGCCCAGCCCACACGTACACCGGTAGCGGCAAAGGCTTTGGATATGCCATCAACAGAAATGGTATATTCTTTCATTTCCGGACGCAAGGCGGCCGGGTGGTGATGATGGGTATTCCCATAAGTTAAGGTCCAGTACATCTGATCGAACAGGATATAAAGCTTTTTCTCGTCAGGGGCACGGGACTGATTCTCGGCAAGCACCAGATCACATATTTTTTCCAGTTCAGGTTGACTTAATGTGGTACCTGTAGGATTTTGGGGGGTACAAAGGCACAAAAGCGCAGCACCCTTCAGGTGCGGGGCAATATCTGCAGCAGTAGGCATAAAGTCATTTTCAGGAGTCGCTACGATCTCGCAAGCCTGAGCGCCATTAAGATGGACATAATGATTGTTGTTCCAGGAAGGTACCGCATAGATCACCTTATCTCCCGGATTGACCAAAGTCCGGAATAATGCATAAATGATCGGCCTGCCGCCGGAAGCAATCTGTATTTCGTTAGGCTTGTATAAAACGCTCTGGTGCTCGAAAATGAATTCAGAAACAGCCTGGCGCAATTCCATAATGCCATCGGCGGGAGGATAATGAGTGAAACCATCCCGGTAAGCATCTACAATAGCCTCTTCAAGGCCTTCCGGAATGGGGAACACTGCAGGAGCAAAATCACCAATGGTAAAATTATAAATCTTCTCGCCATTACGGATCCGGGAGCTGATCTCATTCCCTAATTTTACAATTTCCGAACCGATAAGGGATTCAGCAAGGCTACTCAATTGACTCATACTTTTTAAGATTTGGAGGGATTAAAAAAAGGCTTACCTGATCTCAGGTAAGCCTCATATATATTGGTTAATAACACACCATATAACGAAGAACTACCTTTCCGGGGCAATACGTTTCATTCGCTTATATGTGGCCTTCTTATTCATTTCGGACCGCGAAGGTAAAACGGGAATTTTATTTTTCAAAATTAAATAACAAAAAATAAAATCCTAATTGCCGGACCTTACTACTGGTTCTCTTGGTTAAGAACTAAAGGTTTCTTATTTTTGCGCCCCGTTATGGAACAATTCAGAAGCAAAATAGAAACCTTCGGCAATTATTATGAGCAAAAAGGTTTCCCTCCCGTAGCTTCCAGGATCATGATCTATTTGTTGCTATCCCCTGAGACGGAAACTACTTTCGATGAATTATTAGATTATTTCAAGGTTAGTAAAAGTGCGGTCTCCAATGCCCTGAAATTGCTTTCCATGATGGAAATCGTGACAGAGAAAACAAAGTCAGGAGCCAGAAAGCGTTATTTCAGTATAAACCTCCATCACATTTTCTCTGTAGAAACTGCTTTGAAAAGTTATCGGGAAACCCGCCAGATATTAGAAGAAATCAGTGATTTAAGATCTAAAAAACAGAATGAGGTAACAGCAGAGCTGAATGATACCATCGCCTTTCTCAAAAAGATTGAGTCAATTTATCCTGAATTATATAAGGAAGTACGGGAAAAAAATCACAGAAAATAAAATTCATGGAATAAGCCCTTTTATTTACCGAAGGAATCCGGGCATTGGTCGATAACTGACCTCCGTTAGCTTAAAAGTATTTCAGCGGGAAGGAGCGACACTTACCTTTGTACTCTTCAATATTAACTTGAATTTAAGCAAACATAATTTTGTTGACCTATCAACTATATTGTACTTTTGCATCCGGATTTGGAATATCAGTACAATATTTGCATTAAACTGCCAGGTCGTTGTGATAGGATGTTTTGTTTTTTTGTTTAATACCAGGTAGATAATATTATGGAAGACGTTACTTGTAATCCCTTTTTCACTGAATTCCAGGATACCCTTTTTTTCCAAATGCATAGGATCCACAGAGTGATGTTCCTGGTAGCCAATAAAATGATACAGGAAGAAAGGATGTCTGTAAAAATGGAGCAATTCCCTGTTTTTATGAGCATTTTTATTAATGCCGGTATTTCACAACAAGAAATTGCCAATAATTTACAAAGAGATAAATCATCAGTGACACGTACGGTAACTGCATTGCTGAAGAAAGGTTTAATAGAAGTAAGGCAGGACAGCAAAGACAAACGAAAAAAATTGCTGCATACTACAGAAGCAGGCAGTAGGGTAGGTATAAAAATCAAAGATATTATCCGGAAAGTAGAACAGGATATCTTTTCCGCTTTTGATTCCGGAGACATCAAGGAAACGATCCAAAGCGTGAAACGGACAGCAGATAAACTGGAACACATGAAAAAGTAGCCATCTATCCCTTTAAAATTCCAAAAATTGAAACCCCTTAATAATAGAATGAAATCCTTCTTATCCTTAGTTCTAACACTGACCGGAATATCACTGATATCCGGTGTTACCCAAGCCCAGGAACAACATACTTTCAGTTTGAAAGAGTGTATCAACTACGGCCTGCAGCATCATCAATCCGTACTGCTCTATCAGAATAATGTACGTTATTCCCAACAGCAGGCTAAGGAAGCCTTATCTGCTTACCTGCCCCAGGTTAATATTAATGCAGGGTTAGATAATAACCTAAAGCTGCAACAAACCATTATCCCGGCGGGAACTTTCGGGCCGGGTACACCGGAACAACGTATTGCATTTGGTACGCAATATAACTCGTCTATGATGGTTCAGCTGGATCAAAAGATCTACGATCAGTCCTTAATCACGGGCCTCAAGGCAAACAAGCCTAATGTAGCCCTTTCTGCCTTGAATGAGGAAGCCAATAACGAAAATATCATTTATAATATTGCCAATGCCTACTTCCAGATCATTGTGAATCAAAAGAACCTGGAACTACTCTACAGCAACCGGGACCGCTTTGAAAAGTTGTTAAAAGTAACTGAATTGCAGGCATCCCAAGGAGTAGTCAAGAAAGTGGATGTAAAACAGGTACAAGTTAACCTTAATAATGTA
>CAZFKK010000004.1:4861-29768 GCA_964519735.1 uncultured Taibaiella sp. | reverse complement strand
TGTTTTTACGAATCAGCAAAAGGAGTATGATATCAGGCCCCGGGTACACATTAATGCTATTTCCATATTACTCAGGCCGGTAACGGAGTATGAGAAGACCTTCCGTCATCATGAAAACGATATCAGTATCCGGTTTGAAGGCATCAGTTTTACGAACCCGGAGCGGCTTTCCTATCGCTATAAACTGGACGGTTATGTCAATAAATGGATACACACGCATGATGAAACCGTAACTTTTCCCAACCTGCCTCCGGGTGACTATACCTTCCGGATACAGACCGCTTTGGATGGCGACTTTGTGCAGGCAAAGGAAGTTACTTATACTTTCAGTATCAGTGCTCCTTTCTGGAAAAGACCCTGGTTTCTTACTTTGCTCACCCTTCTCCTACTTTTTATCGTTTTTCGCCTGGTGAAATTCCGGGAGCAACGGCAAAGAGAGCGCGCACAATTGTTGCAGGAGCGGATGCATTTTGAATATGAGCATTTAAAGAGCCAGGTTAATCCTCATTTCCTGTTCAATAGCTTAAATACGCTGACCAACCTGATTGAAGAAAATCCGGAAGCAGCCGTTTCCTATACAGAACAGTTGTCTGACCTCTATAAGAATATACTGTCTTACAGGAACAAAGACCTGATTGCCCTCAGGGAAGAACTGGAGCTGCTGTCGGCCTACATTTTTGTACAGCAAAGCCGGTTTGGAAAGGCATTGCAAATTCAGATCTCTATCCCGGAAGGGGTAAGAGAGGAGCGGAAAATTGTGCCGATGGCCTTACAGATGCTGGTGGAAAATGCAATCAAACATAACGTAGTCTCTTTAACGCAGCCTTTAAGGTTGGAAATAAGAACTGAACATGAGGAAGTTATAGTTACTAATCCATTGCAGCCTAAGGTAAGTAAAGAAATGGGAATGGGTACCGGCTTAAACAATATCAGGCGGCGGTACAGCCTGTTGACCGGTCGTCCCGTCCGTTATGGTGCCGAAGGTACTCATTATGTGGTCAGCTTACCTCTGTTGTAAAAGATAGGGGGAGTGGGGCAACAGAGCAAAAGGAAATGTATTTTACGAATGAAAAATTTCATGTACGTTTGTTATTCCGGGGAATAATAAGCCGGAAATCTATGAATCAGGATATACGAAAGGAGGATACCCACCGGGACCTTACTAACAGCCCTTTACCTGGCGCCGTGTGGGAAAAGCGGTTTAGTGCGGTAATTATTGAAGATGAAGTGCCGGCTTATCATCGTCTGTGTAAATTATTACAACAGGTAGCAGGAGACCAGGTGGAATTACTGGGGCACCTGGACAGCATTGCTGCAGCAAGAACATGGTTTGCCGTAAACTCCTGCCCCGATGTGCTTTTCCTGGATATTCACCTTGCCGATGGTTCTGCCTTCGATCTGCTGAAATACATATCCGTAGATTGCCCGATTATTTATACAACGGCTTATGATCAATACATGGTAGAAGCCTTCAAAACGGATGGTATTGATTACCTGCTTAAACCGGTTAAAAAAGAAGAGTTGCTTCATGCTTTGCAAAAGCTGAATCGCTTTGCCCGTATATTCGGTAACCAGGATCCGGTTCCGGCTAATGAAGTTCGACCGGTAACCGAATATAAAAGACGTTTTGTGGTCCGGTTCGGCGAACATATCAAGACTATTGATGTTACAGAGATTGCCTATTGCTTCAGTACCCATAAAACAACTTCGGTACGTACTTTTTCCGGTTTGACTTATCCCATTGATTATAATCTGGACAGCCTGGAACAAATGCTGGATCCTATGGATTTTTTCAGGGTCAACAGGCAATACCTGACCCATATCCGTGCTATAGACAGTATGAAAACCTATAGTAAAGGACGTGTCTTCCTGGTGCTGAAGCCCGCTGTAGACGATAGCTTGATCGTGAGTTCGGAAAAATCCGCAAAATTCAAACGCTGGTTAGGTGGAGAAGTATTATAATCAATGAGCTATGTATGCCGGTTCCCTGCCTTGAATTTCCATTTCATCCTGCTTTTTTCCCATTTTAACCCTTCCTGTTGCTCAAAGCGATAACACTGTTTTATTTTTGAAGAAAGGGAGTAAGGGCGCGCCCGGTGTAAGGGTTGCTGTTTTTTTTATTAAGGGCATTTTAGCTCCTAAGCGGGATAGCTTCGGATAACCTTTAAAAACTTAAAATGAAAACAAGGTATGTGTGGATAGGCTTAATTGCTGTTGTGGTAGTAGTTGTGGGTATCGGCTATAGATGGTGGCATAAGGCTCCGGAGGTCGTAGAAGAAGTACAGGGTGTCCCATTGTCCGTAGATGAATTGTGTAGCCTGTATAACACAGATGAGCAGGCAGCAGACAGGCAGTTGCTGAACCGGGCTGTTCAACTGAAAGGACGGGTGCACCAGGTTATTCAAAATATGGAGGGGGGGCTGATGATCGTATTACAGGCCTCCGATTCTTTATCTGAAGTGCAATGTGCCTTCAGAGACAAGAATATTAGGATTAAAGAGCAGGAGCTTGTTTATGTTAAAGGTTTTTGTACAGGTAAAACGATAACCGGCATCTCTTTAACTGATTGCATATTGATTGATTAAGCCTGATATTTTTTTATTATTATTTAAAAATACTGTTACCATGCAATGTGCTTCTTATGCTAAACTGAATTTATTATTGCTGACGCTGGCCGCGGTCCTGTATGGCTGTACGGATAAAAAGGCAGACCAGATTACGCCAGATCCAGATGATCCGGGCATCACCTGTGATACGGCAAATCTTTCTTTCAGCGCTGATATTATGCCTATTCTGCAGCAAAGCTGTGCGACCGTTGGTTGTCACAATGCCAGTACAAGGGCGGGTGGCTATAATATGAATAACTTTGCCGGATTTGATGCTGCTGTGAAAAAGGGAAGAGTACGGGGAGCTATTAACCATCAGTCCGGTTATGTATCCATGCCCCAGATGGCGGCGAAACTTTCCGACTGTGAGATCACCAAAATTGAGCATTGGATCACTATCGGATCCCCTGATAATTAATAAATAGGTAACATGAGGAAAAGCCTGGTTGTTTTATTGCTGTTGTGTACCGCCCCGGGGCTTCTATATGCCCAGAAATATATAGGCAGAGCCCTGCAAATGACTTTAATCGCCTCTACGCCGGTTGAAGATATTGATCCTGTTCATAATGAGGTAGCGGGTGTCCTGGATGCTTCCAGCGGTAATGTCGTTTTTGAAGTGTTGATTAAAGGCTTTAAATTTGATAAAGCACTGATGCAGGAACATTTTAATGAGAACTATATGGAAAGTGATCGATACCCTAAGGCGGTATTTAAAGGGAAAATTGCGGATCCGGGTAAAATTAATTTTACTAAAAACGGACATTATATGATCCAGGTGACAGGTGCACTTTCGATCCATGGTGTTACTAAAAATGTAAGTATCCCTGCTTCTGTAAACGTGGATGGGGAAAACCTCAAAGTACAGGCTGCTTTCAAGGTGAAACCGGAAGATTATAATATAAAGATTCCTGCCCTGGTCCGTAATAAAGTGGCTAAAGAAGTAAATGTTGCGCTTACCGGGCTGCTCCTGGAAAAGTAGTTATTTTTTTAACTTTTGCTTTATGTCTTCGAATTTATACCTTAAATCCTGCATTTGCCTTCTATTATTTTCAAACCTTGCTGCTTTTGGGCAGCAGGATACCACAGACAACCTGTTGCACTTATTGAATGAAGAGCAGGTGCCTCCCGGAAGACAATATACGAGTGCTACCTTTAAAGGGACACGCCTGGTCAATGGCCATAGTGTCCAGAATGTAGGGGCTGGAGTACTGGACTTCAGAGTGTCTCACCGTTTTGGCTCCCTGGATCAGGGCCTGCGTAACTTTTTCGGCCTGGACAATGCCGTTACTAAAATTGCTTTTGATTATGGTGTGGCAGAATGGCTGACTGTGGGTTTGGGACGTACTACTTACGAAAAGGAGTACGACGGCTTTGTGAAGGCTAAAATCCTTCGCCAGCAGGAACATAACAGGATGCCTGTCAGCCTGAGTTATGTCGGTGCGGCATATGCTCAATCCATGGTCATGGAGCCTGATGCTGCCGGTAATCCCTATCCTTTTGAAAACAGGTTGAGCTATATGAACCAGCTATTGATTGCCCGGAAATTCAGCCGCCATTTATCCCTGCAATTGATGCCGACACATATTCACTACAATATTGTTCCGACCTCGGCAGAGCCGAATAATGTTTTTGCTTTGGGGGCAGGTGGACGGCTGAAATTAAGTAACCGTGTTGCCCTTACGGGCGAGTATTATTATGTGTTGCCCGGAAGCAGTCTGAAGGGCTATTATAATGCCTTGTCTTTTGGTTTGGATATTGAGACCGGCGGGCATATATTTCAATTGATGTTTACCAATGCCCCAGCCTTGAATGAACGTGTATTTATCGGCCAGGTTGCAGAGCGATGGTCTAAGGGAAATATTCATTTCGGATTTAATATTTCGAGGGTATTCACGATAGTGCAGCCCAAAGGGTTTTGATGGAGCAGGTAATCTCTCTTTAGTTTCTGTTATCGTATTTACCTGGCATGGCAGATTGATTTTAATGTTCCTGGATGAAGACGGGAGAGAGGGCATGGCTGATTTCCGGGGGGAATTGTAATATTCTGCATTCATTTATTTTTTTGTTTTCCCTGAATAGTGTATCTTTAAGGCTTTTTTGTATTTTCGACCCAATGAAGGCCTGTTGGAGGTCAAATTTGTGTTGATTATTAATCATTTCTAAAACGAACCACATTGAAAAAGTTTATTAAAGCAGGGTTGTTTCTCCTTTTAGGAGCAAGCACCCAGATCGTGCAGGCGCAAACACCGAGAATGAATATTATGGAGGAATTTACCAGCGCCTATTGTCCTCCTTGTGCCCAAACTAATCCGGGTTTATGGAAAGTAATGTTAGCCAACACAGATAAGATATTTCTGATCAAGTACCAGCATCGTATTCCCCGGGCAGATGCAATGTACAATCAGAATAAGGTTGATGTGGATGCCAGGGCTACTTACTATGGTGTGAATTCAAATCCTTTTGGCAAAGCTAATGGAGCGGTCATGGCCCCCGGTCAGCAAGCCCCTAATCATGCTGCTTATATGACCCAGGCTTTTGTCAATAAATTGCCTACTACCTCTGCATTTGAGATTGACATGAGGGTGGGTATGAATAAGACGCAAGACTCGCTTACAGCGACAATACATATCAAATGTACCGAGGAATTTGCCGGAGGTAAGATGAAATTGCACAGCATGCTATTGGAGAATATGTTTTTTGACAAGGCGCCGGGAACCAATGGAGAGAAAACCTTTGAACATGTGATGCGCAAAATGTATCCTTCAGCTAAAGGTACTGAATTGCCGGCTACCTGGGCTGTAGGCCAGACAGAAACTTATGTGATTTCCGGACCTATACCAGATTATGTGGATAAAAGTAAACCGGATTTGAAGTTTGCGGTGTTTATACAGGATGATAACGGTAAAGCAATAGAGCAGGCAGCCCTATTTATGATGGCAGGTGGTACAACTGCAATTCATAAGGTTGAAGAAAATACATTACGCAGTGCTATTTATCCTAACCCCGCGCAAGATGTACTAAAAATCAACACTTTTGCAGAAAAGGGAGTGGAAACTTCCTGGGCAATATATAGCATAGATGGACGAATCGCTGATCATGGCAAAATGTCCTTAATGGCTGGCGATAATTCGACTACAATTACAGTGGGCCAATTACCCGCAGGTACCTATATGATTCAAGTGATATCTGATGATGGTAAAGTTGCAAAACATAAATTTGTGAAGCAGTAACATAAAAGGTTTTTTTACTTAGTAGTTTTGTTACTATGTGTATTGAAAACCCCTCTTGCGAAATGGAGTTTTATCTTTTTCGCAAGAGGGGTTTTCTATTTTATTGCCTACAAAGGGATTAAGTATAGGAAAGCTCAATACTTTTGACCTTGTGCCTCGGTGAGTAATTTGACTTAATTAAACGCTGGCCCGGTTGTCTGCGCTTTATGCCTTTGCCTGGTGCCTTTCCTGTAAGAGCGCTTCGACATCAGCCAGTTTTTTGTTTTTTGCCTTAAGTAAAATAAGGTAATGGTACATCAGGTCGGCAGCTTCATTGAGAAATAGCTCATCATTATTGTCTTTGGCTTCAATAACTACCTCTACGGCTTCTTCGCCCACTTTCTGTGCTATTTTATTGATGCCTTTTGCAAACAATTTATAGGTATAGGAGTGCGCTGACTTTTGTTCAATACGCTCGGCTATGGTTTGCTCAAGGGTATATAAAAAACCTTTAGCTGCCCTGGCATCAAAGCAGTTGTCTGCTCCGGTATGGCAAACCGGTCCCTGGGGCAATGCTTTTATCAATAGGGTGTCCTGGTCACAATCTACAGCTACAGATCGCAGCAACAGGTAGTTTCCCGATGTTTCTCCTTTGGTCCATAACCTGTTTTTACTCCTGCTGAAGAAGGTAACTTTGCCTTCCGCCAATGTTTGATTAAAGGCTTCCTCATTCATATACCCGAGCATTAATACTTCCAGGGAAATGTCGTTTTGTACGATAACAGGTACTAATCCATTTCCTTTTTCAAAATTTACTTTCATCTTATGCTGATTTGAGCGGTTCTTAAATGATTTTTCAGGTCTGTAATCGACAAAGTTCCATAATGGAATATACCTGCGGCCAGGGCGGCGCTGGCTTTTGTTTTCTGAAACAGTTCTTCAAAGTGCAGTTCGTTACCGGCTCCGCCGGAAGCAATCACCGGAATGGTGACACCTTGGCAAACGGTTTCTGTAATATCCAGGGCGAAACCGGCTTTGGTGCCATCGTTGTTCATGGAAGTTAATAGGATTTCTCCGGCGCCACGGTCTGCTGTTTCTTTAGCCCAGGATAGGGTAGTGTGTGCAGTAGCTAACCTGCCGCCATTGATATACACCTTCCATTTCTCCTCCTCCCTTTTGGTATCTATAGCCACGACCACACATTGGCTGCCGAAGCGTGCCGCGATCTGGCTGATGAGCTCCGGTTGATGTACCGCAGCGGAATTGACACTTATTTTATCTGCTCCCGCCAGGAGTACCGCTTCCACATCCTGAAGAGAACGGATGCCCCCGCCTACCGTAAAGGGTATATTGATGGTAGCCGCAATTTCTTTCACTAAGGCAATGAGGGTTGGTCTCTGCTCTATAGTAGCACTGATGTCCAGGAAGACTAGTTCATCTGCACCTTCGGCCGCATACCTGGCCGCCAGTTCCAGCGGATCTCCGGCATCTTTAATGTCCACGAAATTGACCCCTTTAACGGTGCGACCGTTATTGATATCCAGGCAGGGTATGATTCTTTTTTTTAGCATAGCTTTTGTAAATCGTTTAAGGTGATATGTCCTTCATAGATGGCTTTCCCGATAATAGCCCCGGAACAGCCTGTTTCCTGCAGCCTTTGCAGGTCAGCCAGGGTGGTAATCCCACCGCTTGCAATTAACCGGATGGCAGTCTGACTTAATATTTCGGTATATAAATCAAAAGAAGGGCCTTGCAGCATGCCATCTCTGGAAATATCGGTACAGATAACCTGCCGGATGCCTTTGCCTTCATAGGATCTTATGAAATCAAGCACGTCCACTTCCCGGGTTTCCTGCCAGCCGTTTGTTGCAATGTTGCGGTGCAGGCAATCGGCCCCCAGGATTATCTTTTCAGCGCCATGCGCGGTGATCCATTCCAGGAAAAGACCAGGATCTTTTACCGCAATGCTTCCGCCGGTAACCTGTTGAGCACCATTGTCAAATGCAACCTGCAGGTCCTCTTGGCTATTGAGTCCCCCGCCGAAATCAATATGAAGCCGGGTTTGTGTGGCAATCCTGTTCAGGGTTTTGTGGTTGACGATTTTCCTGGCCCTGGCGCCATCCAGGTCTACCAGGTGCAGGTAGCGAATGCCATGAGCTTCAAATTCTTTGGCCACTTCCAGGGGGTCTTCACGGTAGGTTTTTTGCGTTGCATAATCTCCTTTGGTCAGGCGAACGCATTTGCCTTCTATCAGGTCAATGGCGGGGATAATTTTCATGGGGTTTATGCTTTGAATTTAAAAATCATTTTCTTTTGTTGTTCTGTTGCCTTATCGTATTATAAACCCAGGAAATTATGGATGATCTTTTTTCCGACTTCACCTGATTTTTCCGGGTGAAATTGGGTAGCAAAAAAATTGTCCCGCTGCAATACGGCGCTGAAAGGGAGCAGGTAATCGCATGCTGCCACAGTGTGGGTGCACTGTTCTGCATAATAACTGTGTACAAAATAGACATCGTCTGTTGAGGATACGCCTTCTAATAAGGGACCGCTCATGGCACGCAAAGTATTCCAGCCCATGTGGGGCACGATCCCGGTAGCGGGAAAGCGCCGGACGGGGGTATCGAAAATGCCCAGGCAATCCGTATTTCCTTCTTCAGAGTAACGGCAAAATAATTGCATACCCAGGCAAATGCCCAATACGGGTTGTTGCAATGTGGGGATCACCACATCCAGCCCTGCTTCCTTTAACTGTTGCATGGCGGGCGCTGCATGGCCTACCCCCGGCAGGATCACTTTATCCGCCCGGCGGAGCTGCTGCTCGTCGGAGGTGACGATGCAGGAATGACCTGCCCGCCTGACAGCGTTACGGACCGACTCAATGTTGCCTGCTTTATATTCGATAATTGCAATCATAAACTTCCTTTTGTGCTGGGGATAATATTGTTGTCGTTTTGGGTAATGGCCATCTTAATGGCTTTGGCAAAGGCTTTGAATATGGCTTCAATTTTATGGTGCTCATTTTCTCCTTCTGCTTTAATATTCAGGTTGCACCGGGCACTGTCACTGAAGGATTTGAAGAAATGCAGGAACATCTCCGTGGGCATGTCTCCTACTTTTTCCCTTTTGAAGGCCGCATCCCATACCAGCCAGGAACGCCCTCCAAAGTCAATAGCCACTTGTGCCAGGCAATCATCCATGGGTAAAAGGAAACCATAACGCTCAATCCCCTTTTTGTCCCCGAGGGCCTGCCGGAAGGCGGTACCCAATACAATGGCCACATCCTCTATCGTATGGTGTTCGTCAATATGTAAATCCCCCCGGGCAATAATTTCCAGGTCTACTTGTCCATGCCTGGCGATCTGTTCCAGCATATGATCGAAAAAGGCCAGGCCTGTATGGATAACAGACTGCCCGGTTCCATTTAAATCCAGCCTGACTTCAATCCGGGTTTCAGAGGTGACCCTGGTGACGGTGGCTTTACGGGAGATTGCTTTCAGGTATTCGTAAATCTCTTTCCAATGCAAGGTGGTTAAGGAGGCGGCTGCATGCTTTTCTTTTTGCAGCAAAATGGATTGACAACCCATATTCTCGGCCAACTGAACATCCGTGATGCGGTCTCCGATCACAAAGGAATTCTTAAGATCGAATGCGGCATTGAAGTAATGCTGTACCATACCTGTGCCTGGTTTCCGGGTGGGTAAATTGTCCTCAGGGAAACTACGGTCGATCAGGATCTCCGCAAAGTCAATGCCTTCGTTTTCGAATGCATGGATAATTTTGTGTTGTACGGGCCAGAACGTCTCTTCCGGGAAGGAGGCTGTACCCAGGCCATCCTGGTTACTGATCATGACCAGGTCATAATCCAGCTCTTTGACAATTTTGGAAAGGTATTGAAAGACTTCCGGGTAAAACTCCAGTTTCTCTAAACTGTCGATCTGGAAATCTTCGGGCTCCCGGATCAAAGTCCCGTCGCGGTCTATAAATAGGATTTTTTTCATTGCTGGTAGGCTTTTATTAGGGACTGAATTAACGTTTATATTTCTTTTAAAGCCTGGAGTAAGGCATCATTCTCTTCGGGAGTTCCGATAGTGATACGGATGCAATTGGGGATTACTGTATCCCGGTTGCGTACGATAATTTGCTTCCGGATCAGTTTTTGGTACACCTCATTGGCATTATCAAAACGGACCAGCAGGAAGTTGGCATCCGAGGGATACAATTCCTGCACAAGGTCAAGGGCTTGCAGTGCCTGTATCATTTTTTCTTTTTGGACTATAATGATATTTCTTGCCTTTTGATAGGCTGCATCATTATCCAGTGCGGCAATCGCTGCTTGCTGGTTGAGGGCGCTGATGTTATAAGGCGCTTTTACTTTATTCATCAAGCCGATGATCTCCGGGCTGGCCAGCGCAATGCCGATCCTGGCTGCCGCCATTCCCCAGGCCTTGCTGAGTGTGCGGGAAACAACCAGGTTGGGATAACCGGACAGGCGACTGATCCAGGAGGTCCCTTCGCTGAAATCCATATAAGCCTCATCAAGCACAACAATGCCTTCAAAGCGCTGGAGCAGGGTCATAATGTCCTTTTCGCGGAGCAGGTTCCCGGTGGGATTGTTGGGCGAACAAATGAAGATAGCTTTGATCCGGTCTTCCCGTGCCAGGCATTCGTCCAGTGCATCCAGGTCGATTTCGAAGTCCGCATCCAGGGGTAATTGCAGGCATGTAATGTCATTGATCCCTGCGGCCACTTCATACATGCCATAAGTAGGAGTGAAGGTGAGGACCTTATCCACGCCGGGCTGGCAAAAAATCCGGAAGACCAGGTCAATGACCTCGTCGCTGCCATTGCCCACGAAGATTTGTTCCGCAGGTTGGTTGAAAAGCCGGGCGAGCTTGTTTTTTAAGGCTTTCTGTTGTGGATCAGGATACCTGTTCCAGGGACCGTAAGGATTTTCGTTGGCATCGAGAAAGACGCCTTGTGCTCCTTTGAATTCATCTCTGGCGCTGGAATAGGGTTTCAACTCCAGGATATTTTTCCGGGTTATCTTTTCTAGGTCAAACATCTTTTAATGTATTTAATCGAATGGTAACAGCGTTTTTATGAGCCAGTAATGCTTCGGCTTCGGCCATAACTTCAATATGGGGGCCAAGTTGCCGGATCCCCTGGGGGGACAATTCCTGGAAGGTTATTTTTTTGACAAAGCTATCCAGGGACACCCCGCTGTAACTTTTACTATAGCCGTTAGTGGGGAGCGTATGGTTAGTGCCGCTGGCATAGTCGCCGGCAGATTCGCAACTGTAGTTACCCAGGAATACAGAGCCGGCATTGCTGATCATAGGGATTAAGGATGCCGCATCTGCACAGGCTATGATAAGATGCTCAGGAGCATACAGGTTGCTGAAGGCCATGCATTCTTCTATATGCTGCAATAATATGGCCCTGCTGCCTGCCAGCGCCTGCCGGATGATGGCCTTGCGGGGTAAATCATTTAATTGCTGCTCTATAGCAGCCAGGGTATCCCGTAGCACGTCCGGGTGGTCGCACAGTAAGATCACCTGGCTATCCCCGCCATGCTCTGCCTGGGCGAGCAGGTCTGCTGCCACGAACAGGGGGTTACAGGTAGCGTCGGCAATAATCAATACTTCACTTGGTCCGGCGGGCATATCAATGGCCAGGCCTTCTTGCTGGGCCTGTTGTTTTGCCGCGGTAACATATTGGTTGCCCGGGCCGAATATTTTGTCCACTTTAGGGATGCTGTCTGTGCCGAAGGTCAGGGCTGCAATGGCCTGAATGCCACCTGTACGAAATATATTCCTGATGCCGGTGAGTTGGGCTGCATAAAGAATCGCAGGATGGATGTTGCCCTCCCGGTCGGGAGGACTGCAGAGGATGACTTCTTTGCAACCGGCGAGCATTGCAGGAATACCCAGCATCAGTACGGTAGAAAATAAGGGCGCAGATCCTCCGGGGATATAAATACCCACTTTGTCTATGGGCCGGCTTTCCCGCCAGCAGGTTACGCCGGAAGTAGTTTCCACCGGAACCGGCTTTTCTTGCTGTGCTTTGTGGAATTTTGTGATATTGTCACAGGCAACCTGCATCGCCGCCTTCAGCTCCGGGCTTAGGACAGCAGCACATTGAGCCATGGATGCCGGAGGCATGGCCAATGAAGCCAACTGCACTTTATCAAAAAGAGCGGTGTACCTGATGACGGCAGCATCGCCTTCCGCTTTGACTTCACGAAAGATATCAGTTACGGTTTGGGTTAAGGAGCGACTGTCCTTTTGCGGTCGGAGGAGGAGCGCATTCCAGTTTTCCGGGTATTCAAATATTTGCATCGGGGGTATTGTTTGGGATACAGAAGCTGGGGTTTGGTTAAGGTGGAACGATAATGGAGCAGGGATTAAAGGATCATCTTTTCTATGGGGATCACCAATAAACCCTGGGCACCCACCTTCTTTAGCTGATCTACTGTAGACCAGAATTCATCTTCTCTGACTACGGAATGGATGCTACTCCAGCCCTCTTCGGCCAAAGGGAGAATGGTGGGGCTTTTCATGCCGGGTAAAATCTCGGTAATCGCTGCAATGGACCCGTTGGGCGCATTAAGCAGGATATATTTGTTTTCAGAGGCACTCTTTACGGCTTTTATCCGGAACAACAGCTTGTTTAATATTTCCTTTTTGGCAGCAGATAATGCAGTGCTTCCTATGAGGACAGCTTCACTCTTCCTGACCACTTCTACTTCCTTGAGGCCATTCATAATGAGGGTGCTGCCTGTGCTGACAATGTCAAATATAGCATCTGCAAGGCCTATTCCAGGTGCGATTTCCACACTCCCGCCGATTTTTTCAATAGAAACCGTTATCTTTTCTTCACTGAAAAACTGCTTCAGGATCCCGGGGTAACTGGTGGCTACTTTTTTGCCCCGGAAGTATTCAAGCCCGGTATATATTTCATCTTTAGGAATGGCTAAAGAAAGCTTGCAATTTGCAAAACCTAATCTTTCAATAGTCTCTACGTTTTTTCCCTGTTCCCAGACCTCATTCTGTCCCAGGATACCGATGTCGGCCACCCCTTGCTCCACGTATTCGGGAATGTCATCATCCCTCAGGTAAAGGATTTCAATAGGAAAGTTGGAGGACTCGGTTTTTAATTTCCGCTCTCCGTTGGGTATTTTAATGCCACATTCCGTGAGCAATCCTATGGATTTCTCACTTAATCTGCCACTTTTCTGGATTGCAATTTTTAGTTTTTCCATTGCCTTGTGTTTTCGTCTGAAACATCAGCGGCGGGAATATCTGTCTGGAAAAAACAAACCCGCCTGAGGATCAGGCGGGTTAAAGATTTTATGTGTTACGGGCACATCACCTCTTTCTCGCCTGGGAGCAAGTATGAGTATGATGATGATGTAATTGATTAAAGTTCATTGTTGGGTTGCGTTAGCGGGGCAAAGGTATATTTATTTTTTCCTATTTTCCAAAATTTTTTATAATTTTTATTTTAAGGCTCGTCTTTTGAGCCATTAAATAGGTAGAGGACAAACAAAAAGCCGGTTTTTTGTCTATCATTATTTTAAATACAGTCATAAAGGGTTCCTGATGTCATTTGTGTACCTTTGCATTTTGGTAAAAATATAGTAAATCGGGTATGAGCCGTAATGGAAAAGTATTGGTAGCCATGAGTGGCGGTATTGACAGTACCGTTAGCGCACTGATGTTGCACCAGCAAGGGTATGAAGTGATTGGTATTACCATGAAAACCTGGGATTATGCGTCATCCGGTGGCGGAAAGAAGGAAACAGGCTGTTGCAATGTGGATTCTTTCAATGATGCCCGGCAGGCGGCAGTACAGCATGGCTTTCCTCATTATATTTTAGACATCCGGGAAGAATTCGGCGGCGCCGTAATTGAAAATTTTGTTGACGAATATATTGCAGGGCGTACGCCCAATCCTTGTGTATTGTGCAATACACATATCAAATGGTCGGCGCTGCTGAAACGTGCCGATGCATTAGGGTGTGATTTTATTGCAACAGGTCATTATGTGAAGGTAAGGGAAGAAAATAGCCGTTTTGTGCTGTCTAAAGCCAGGGATTTAACCAAGGATCAGAGCTATGTGTTGTGGGGACTGGGGCAGGATTGCCTGAGTCGCAGCATTTATCCCCTGGGCGATTACCTGAAAACGGAAGTACGCCAGATGGCTTTGGATATGGGCTACCCGGAATTGTCTAAAAAAGCGGAGAGTTATGAAATCTGTTTTGTGCCGGATAATGATTACCGGGGATTCTTAAAACGTAATGTAGCCGGACTGGAGGAAAGGGTGGATGGCGGCAATTTTGTATTGACCGATGGCACGGTGGTAGGCCGGCATAAAGGCTATCCTTTTTATACTATCGGGCAAAGAAAGGGCCTGGACATTGCGCTGGGGCGCCCTATATTTGTGACTAAAATCGTTCCGGAAACCAATACCGTAGTTTTGGGCGATGCCCATGAACTGGATCAGAACCTGATGACGGTAGGTGGCCTTAATATGGTGAAATATGCATCCCTGTCTGAAAATATGGAGGTGACGACCAAGATCCGCTATAAAGATGCCGGGGCATTAAGTCATCTGCATCCTGAAGGGAATAAGGTGAATGTCCGGTTTTATGAGCCGGTTAAAGGGATTGCTCCCGGGCAGTCTGCTGTATTTTATGAAGGGGATGATGTGGTAGCCGGTGGTATTATTCATTCTGGGAACAGGTTGGTTGAATAGCGGGAAACCCAAAATTATCTGCTTTCCCTACGCTGTGTTTTTATGTTTACTCTTTTTGATATTATATTTCTATGTGGTTTGTTTTTAAAAAGTTTAAACAAGTCCGGTAAAAATGTTTTCAAATGAAAAAATAATTTTTATCTTACGTCCGTTTTAGGATAGGCCGGCGACCGTGCAGGGCAATTAAATGGAATATAAATATGCGTAAAACAATACTTGCTGCCCTTATAGGACTTTCAGGTGCAGCAACGCTCCTGGTTTCCTGTAAGAAAGAAACTGTAAGCCTTTCTGAAATGGAACAAGGGCACAAATTTGCTCCATACGAGATCGGGAAGTACATCGTTTATGATGTGGATTCCATGTATTGGGATGATCTGCTGCAGGCTCAGATCCCCCGCCGCTGCCAGTTGCGGTATGATGTAGTGGATACCTTCAGGGACAACCAGGACCGGCTCTCTTATGTGATCAACATCCAGACCCGATTGAATGAGACCGAACCCTATCGTCCTAATGACGTAATTTATGTGACACCTACGGATCATACACTTGAAGTAGCACAGAAAAACCTGAAATTTATTAAGCTTGCTTTTCCTGTTGGAGAAGGGAAACAGTGGAACGGAAATGCTATGGTTCCGCTTGGGGATGCTGATTATGCGGAATTTGACAATAGCAACTGGAAATATACTTATGACCGTTTTGATACCGAATTCCAGCCTTCGCATAAAGTCTATGAACATACGGTAACCGTCAACCAGATTGATGATCAGCTTAATGATCCGGACGAAGATGCTTCCGCATATGCTTACCGTAATTATGGCCAGGAAGTATATGCATTTGGTGTGGGTATGGTGTTCCGGGAACGTATCTACTGGGTATTTCAACCTCTTCCGGGGGGTAGCGGCTACCGCAAAGGGTATCAGGTGATCATGCGGGCTGTAGATAACAATTGATTTTTTCCTAAATATAGGAGTGAATAAAACTCTGGAATATTGTGAAAGAGGCTGGATCTTTAAAGATTCAGCCTCTTTTTAATCGGGCCAGCCTGTATAATAGTATCAGATCCGGTAAAGGTATGCGCCCCCTGGATGCCAACGTTCAGGAAAGACGTTCAGGGTCTGGGCAAATTTTGTCCAAAGAATCAGGGCTGCCGGTCTGCTATTGTATTAAAGCAGAAGGCAGCCCTGTTATAGTTTATTTTGTTGTTCATGATGGGATTTGTCTCTGGGGGATCCTTTTCTTTTTGAAAAGGGACCAGGCAAATCCCCATATATTGATTGATGCGTTGGGCAACACTTAGAGCGCTGCCTGATAGCGCTTATTAACTTCTTCCCAATTCACTACGCTCCATATCGCTTTAAGATAATCGGGACGTTTGTTCTGGTATTTTAAATAATAAGCATGTTCCCACACGTCTATTCCAAAGATGGGGGTTCCCTGAACCTCTGCGACATCCATCAGGGGATTGTCCTGATTAGGCGTAGAACAAACTTCTAATTTGCCATCTTTGACAATTAACCAGGCCCAACCGCTTCCAAAACGGGTGGCACCTGCATTGTTGATTTTTTCTTTTAGCTCGTCAAGACTGCTAAAACTTTCATTAATGGCTGTTGCCAGCTCGCCTTCCGGGCCTTCTTTAGCTTCCGGGCTGAGTACGGTCCAGAACAGGGAATGGTTAAAATGCCCGCCGCCATTATTACGTACGGCAGCAGGATATTTAGAGATATTACGGATCAGCTCATCCAGGGATAAATCAGCTGCATCAGTACCTTCAATGGCCTTATTCAGGTTGTCCACATAGGCCTGGTGGTGTTTACCATGATGTATTTCCATAGTTTGTACATCAATATAAGGTTCAAGTGCACTATGTGCATAGGGTAATGAGGGAAGTGTGTGTGACATGTTTATTTATTTATGATTGTGTTAATGTATCTTGATTTTAATTTATTGAAGACAATATTTTATTTAATTAACGATGCAGGAGAGAAAAGGTTCATTTGCCCGGAAGGAGACAAATATACCATCAAATTTAAACAGGACAAAATCATCTTTTATTGATTTGGGTAATGCAGGGATTAAAAATGATGATAATTAGGGTTACTATCCTTCCAGGTGTATAGAGAAGACGATCATCCTTGTTCTCATCCGGTCAATTGTATTGGAAAGAGGGATGTCTTTGTCCGGGGAATGACTATTCAGGAATCCCTGGCTGATTTTTATTTCAGGAGAGAAAATAAAATTAGGATAATAAAATTCGAATCCCATACCTACTTCTGCACCAAGATCTATAGGCCTTACCCTTAATCTTTCATCCTGACGCCGGCTTCGGGAATTAGCGGCCAGATCATAATCCAATTTGCCACCGAGCAAGCCATAAAAGCGAAAATTATGGATACGGTCACTTTTAAATTTGAATTGCAGGGGTAAGTTCATATAGATGGATTCTATACTGAACTGATCTTCTTCTTTGTCTCCATTCTGGGTTTTAATACCTTTTTCTGCAAATACAAGAGAAGGAATAAAGCGTAAATCCACAAATTTACTCATTCTCAGGTTGCCCATAATGCCGAGGTTAAAGCCCGGCCCCCAGGAGGGCTGAACCTTGAGAAAAGTATCCCTATCGGCAAAACTCTGAGTGCTGCTTATCCGGTAGGAAGAATAATTGAAACCGAAACTAATACCAAAATAATACCACTTGGTATCATGTTCAGGCATATTAGGTACCTGCTGTTGCGCATAAAGGGGAAAGGTGGTTCCTAAACCCATCAATAATATTCCAGCTATTCCCCCTTTTATTCTGTTGTACATATCTGTTACGAAGATAAGAAATGTTTTAATAGCCCCAGATTTTGATATTATGCTTTCTCACAAGTGTACAATGTCGTAATACCAAATGCTAAGGGTTGTGCATGACTATTTTTGAAACCACACTTTTGCAGGATCCGGCAAAAGCTTTCTCCCTCGGGAAATGCATTTACAGAATGATGTAGGTATCCGTAAGCAGTAGCATCCTTTGATACTTTCTTGCCTAGCTGAGGCAGGATATAACGGAAATAGAAGGCAAATAATTGCTTCACCGGGAATATTTTTGGTTTGGAGAATTCAAGGATGGCTACTTTTCCTCCCGGGCGCAATACCCTGCTCATCTGCAGCAATCCTTTTTCCAGGTTTTCAAAATTTCTTACGCCATAAGCACAGGTCACCGCATCAAAACTGTTATCGGAGAATGGTAAGGCCTCACTATCAGCATATTGAAGCATTATTTTCCCCGTAAGTTGCCTGTCCTGAAGTTTTTTACGGCCTATCTCCAGCATTCCTTCCGAAATATCCACACCGGTAACCTCTTCCGGGTTCAGCCGGAGGGCTGCTATAGCAAGATCGCCCGTTCCTGTGGCAACATCCAGTATTTTTTTTGGGTGGATATCTTTCAGGGAGTTAATGGCTTTTTTTCGCCAGGTTTTATCAATACCTAAGGATAAAAAATGATTAAGAAAGTCATACCGGTGGGCGATCCGGTCAAACATACCGGCTACCTGCTCTTTTTTACTCAAATCAGAATCAGGCAGTGGCACGACAGGTTTTTCATCGTTGCGGGAAACAGCAGAGAAATTCATTATTGCAAAAATACAGCTAAAATGGGAAAATGCTTGTCAATGGAGCCTGTTTTAGAAAATCAACAAAAACACAGGGCTACTGTTGTGTAGTTCCTGGTTCAAACATCAGTTTTAGAATCAATGATCAGGGTTACCGGGCCATCATTGACCAGGGAAATTTTCATGTCAGCGCCAAAACTTCCGGTAGCGATCTTTTTACCCATATCTTTTTCCAGTTGCCCGATCATTTGTTCATATAGCGGAATCGCTTTTTCAGGTCTGGCTGCCCTTAGGAAAGAGGGCCTGTTGCCTTTACGTGTATGGGCATAGAGGGTAAACTGGCTGATCACCAGGAGGTCTCCCTGTATATCCGCTACTGATAAATTCATCAGTCCATTGCTATCAGGGAAGATGCGCAGTTGCACCAGTTTTTTACTAAGCCAGGTTATATCTGCCTGCTCATCATTATCTTCAATGCCCAGGAGAATAAGTAATCCATGCTCAATAGCCCCGGTTGTTTTTCCCTCAATAGTGACCCGGGCCTCACTTACCCGCTGCACCACTGCTCTCATAATACCTGATTATTCATAGTCAAAAAACGATCGTTTTTATTAAAAGGGAGCATCATTATCCTCTCCCGGCGGGGGGCTGAATCCTTTGGGTTTGGTTGAAGGCGGGAAATCGTCATCGTCAAAGTTCATATCATTAGCTTTGGATCCGAGTGTTTTAAAATTATTATTGATCATCAGCTTACTGTTGCCAAAATCATCATGGTGCTTGCGGATACCTGCCTGGGGATCTGCACTGAATCCACCGGACCAATCATCTTTAGGCGCTTCCACAAATTTCTGGTATTCCAGGATGGCCTTGAGCTTTACCGTGTCCAACCGGCCATTCCGGTGTTTGGCAATATTAATATGTGTTTCGCCGTCAAAGGGTTCTCCTTGTTCGTTGTTTTCAATTTTGTAGTACTCCGGGCGGTAAATGAACATCACCATATCCGCATCCTGCTCGATGGCTCCTGATTCCCTGAGGTCACTCAGTTGCGGGATCTTGCCTTTATCTCCGCCACGCGTTTCTACAGCACGGCTTAACTGTGAGAGGGCAATAATCGGTACATCCAGTTCCTTGGCAAGCCCTTTTAACTCTCTTGATATTTTACTGATTTCCTGTTCCCTGTTTCCCCCTTTGCTGTCCGTAGGGGCATGCATTAGCTGAAGATAGTCAATAATGATGAGCTCTATATTATTTTTTGATTTAAGCCTACGGCATTTCGCCCTTAACTCAAAAATATTCAACCCCGCCTGATCATCAATAAAAATAGGGGCCTTGGCAAGCGCATTCATCCGTTGGTTGATCTGGGCAAATTCATAGTCTTCCAGCCGTCCCCTGTTGATGTTTTCCAGCCTTACCTCTGTGACGGCGCTCAGCATTCTCTTCACAATCTGTGTACTGCTCATTTCCAGGGAGAAGATAGCCACACCTTTGGGCTTATGCTTATCCAAAGCCGAATTCATGGCCAGGTTCAGGGCAAAGGCCGTTTTACCTACCGAGGGCCTTGCTGCAAGGATGATCAGGTCCGTTTTTTGCCATCCTGCCGTAATAGCATCCAGGGTAGGGAAGCCGGAGGTTACACCTGTGACGTCTTCTTTCTGTTCCTTAGCTTTGGCAATCTGCTCTATGGTCTCCACCAGTATTTCTGAAATACTGGAGTAGTTTTTACGCAGGAAGTTATTGCTGATTTCAAACATTTCACTTTCTGCCTTGTCCAGGAGCTCGAACACATCCGTTTTGTCTTCGTAAGAATAAGAGAGAATATCTCCGCAAATCCGTATTAATTCGCGTTGGATGTATTTCTCCATCACAATACGGGAGTGGGGGATGACGTGAGCGCTGGAAACCACACTCATCGTCAGTTTGGTCAGGTAATAGGCGCCGCCTATCAATTCCAGCTCATCAGATTTGCGCAGTTCTTCTGTAACGGTAAGCAGATCCACCACCTGGCCTTTTTCGGGTAACCGGCGTATGGCGGCATAGATGCGTTGGTGTGCATCTGTATAGAAACAATCAGGGGAATTAAGAATCTCCAATACATCTGAAAGCTTGTCTTTCTCCAGCATGATGGCTCCGAGTACAGCTTCTTCAATTTCTTTAGCCTGTGGAGGCACTTTGCCATACATCACATTACTCAGATCAGGCTTGCGGCGGATATTGCCCAGGTCTTTTTTTATGTTTAACGACATCGGTCTTCTCGTTTGATAAAGCCTTCGCACAGAAAGGCCTTATTGTTTTTTAATTAAAACACAAATTACTCAAAGTCAAAGAACCTTTTCTTGTTCAGAATTGAGGAGATAAGACTGCCATACCCGATGATTCAAGGTAGGTTTGCTATATGATCTATCTCCCTTCTGTTTAGTCGTAATGAAGCTTAATAATAATAGTAATTTTAGTTAAAGCCTTGCTCCGTAAGCGTTTGCGACTATATTTATGGAAGTCGGTCTCGTCATGCGGGTGCATTTATATCATTCGGTTCTTATATTAAGAAAAGGTTAAGTACTTTTAAAGGACGGCTAAGGTAAGGGCATTTTGGAGACCCGAAAAACTTTTAGGCCAATAAATTTTTAACCCTACCCTGCACAGCTTATCCACAGGAAAATAGATGAGTACAGGGCAAGATACTTATTTATACACATGTTATTGGGTAAAGTTAACATGAATTGACAAGTAATCCACAAAAAGAGGTGTAAAAATATTGTTTTTACAGTTGATGCTGCTATCAGATTTGATCTTCTCAGACGTCAGAAACATTCTTTATTTTTGCAGCTTCAGGATTGCCGGATTCCTCTTTTTCTTAACCCCTTTTTTCCTACTATGCCTTTAATAGCCCCTTCTTTACTTTCTGCCAACTTTCTCCGTTTAGAAGACGACGTGGAGATGATCAATAATAGCGAAGCCGACTGGTTGCACCTGGATGTTATGGATGGCCGTTTTGTGCCCAACATCAGTTTTGGGTTGCCTGTGATAGCCGCAGTGAACAGGAAAGCGACTAAGACTTTAGATGTTCATTTGATGATCGTAGAGCCGGAAAAGTATATTGCTGATTTTGCCAAAGCCGGGGCTCATCATCTTTCTGTACATATTGAGGCCTGCTCTCATCTCCATCGTACTATCCAGATGATACATGGAGAAGGGATGAAAGCAGGGGTAGCCATTAATCCGCATACACCTATAGCTGCTCTGGAAGACATTATTGCGGATATAGATCTGGTTTGTATGATGAGTGTAAACCCCGGATTCGGTGGGCAGAAATTTATAACCCATACCCTTAAAAAAATAAAACTTCTGAAAGCACTGATCAACAATACTGGCAGCCAGGCACTTATCGAGATTGATGGTGGTGTAACCCTGGAGAATGCATCGGAAATTGTAGCTGCAGGAGCAGATGTTCTGGTAGCGGGTAATACGGTTTTCAGCGCAGCAGATCCTGTTGCAACTATTCATCAATTGAAGTCTGTATAAGACTGGGTAAAGTAGTGCTTAGTTAAGCCTATTTGTCCAATTGCTTACCAAGGTATAAAGTCAAGGGTATTTATCTCTTTGTACTTCAATGACTTGGTGAGCAATGCAATTTGAAGATTGCATACAGCTAACAACAGTAGGTAGTAAATTTGGCTTACTTATGCTTGTGCATAAGGCCTGCTGTTTATTGGGTGCTCTTCTTAAATAAGGTGATGAAATATTGTACGGCCAGGGCATAACCTTCCAATCCCAGTCCGGCAATAACGCCAGTTGCATGATTAGCAGTGTAGGAATGGTGGCGGAAGGATTCCCTTGCGTGTATATTGGAGATATGTACCTCAACAACCGGTGTTGCAATGGCAGCAATAGTATCAGCGAGGGCAACACTGGTATGGCTGAAGCCTGCTCCGTTAAAAATAATGCCATTTGTCAGGCCATTACAGGACTGCAGTTTATCTATGAGGGCGCCTTCATGATTGCTTTGGAAATAGTCAAATTGAATTTCAGCATACCGGGACTGCAAGGTAAGCAGGAATTGTTCAAAACTAAGTGTTCCGTATATTTCAGGTTCCCGGGTGCCTAAAAGATTTAAATTCGGGCCATTGATTAGGGTAAGATGCATCTGGTTTATTTTGACAGGCTAAAGTACATAAAAGTTGAGATAAGCAGAACGAAAAAGAATCACCCCAAAATTCCCCCCTTCAGGACTTTCATTTCGCAGGAAGAAAAAGTACATTTGCTGCTGATTTTTTAAAAGATAGCGAAAAATGAATATAGTAAAATTGTTATGGGTAAGTACGATTATAGGTGCTGCCGGTACGGTTTCCTGTAACGAAAAGGAACAATCAGCCTCTAATGATAAGGAAAAAGATTTTAAATTCCTGGACCCTGCCCATATGGATACCGCGGTAAGCCCGGCTGAAAACTTTTTTCTGTACGCAGGTGGCACCTGGTTGAGAACGACGAAGATGCCCGGAGACGAAACCCGATGGGGGAGTTTTGATATGTTGCGTGATAAAACCAATAATGATGTTCATGAATTACTGGAAGCAGCCGCCAACAGCAATGCGGCGCCAGGAACGAAAGAGCGTATGGTAGGGGATTTTTATAAAAGCGGTATGGATTCCCTGGCCATTGACAGGGCCGGTATTCAACCCTTGCAGCCTTTGTTACACCGGATCAATGCTATTGCTACTAAAGAGCAATTGATTGATGAGCTGGCACTTTCATTTACACAAGGTATTCATACGGTTATTTCAGGTTATGTCGGGCCTGATGACAAAGATGTAACGCGTCAAATGATTCAATTTGGTCAGTCCGGATTAGGATTGCCTTCAAAAGATTATTATACAGAAAAAGATAGCCTGTCGGTTAAAAACCGGGAAGCCTACAAAAAATATATTGCTACCATTCTCCAACTTACCGGCCAGGACGAAGCTTCGGCAAAGAAAAATGCTGTTGCTGTTTTTAACCTGGAAAATATCCTGGCCAATGCTTCATTAAGACCTGCTGAGATGCGCAATCCCCAAAGATTGTACAACAAATTCAGCCCTGATGATTTTACTTCCAAAACGCCTAACCTGAATTGGTCTGCTTTCCTGGATAAGATCCGTGTAACAGGGCAGGATAGTATCCTGGTAACTGTTCCTCAGTATTATAAGGAATTGTCGAGGCAATTTAGTGTTACGCCTATTGAAGTATGGAAGCAGTACCTGACCTTTCATGTAACCAGTGATATGGCTCCTTACCTCAGTGCCCCATTTAGTGATGCCCGTTTTGAATTTTATTCCCGCACATTATCTGGTCAAAAAGAAAAGCAGGCACGTTGGAAGCGGGTTATGGGCGTTGTTAACGGTTCTATTGGAGAACAATTGGGGCAACTCTATGTGGACAAACACTTCAAGCCTGAAGCCAAAGAACGGATGCAGGAATTAGTTAAACACCTGCAGGATGCATTTAAGGAAAGAATAGAGAAACTGGACTGGATGAGTGATATCACCAAACAAAAAGCCACGGCTAAACTCAATACTTTTGTAAAGAAAATAGGTTACCCTGATAAATGGAGGGATTATTCTTCGTTGAAGATCGTGCCGGATAATTATGTACAAAATATCCTGAATGCTGCTGTATTGGATTATCAATATATGATCAGCAAGTTAGGCAAACCGGTAGATAAAGCAGAATGGTTCATGACGCCTAATACGGTAAATGCTTACTATAACCCGGCTTTTAATGAGATTGTGTTTCCTGCAGCTATATTGCAGTTTCCCTTCTTTGACTTTAATGCGGATGATGCGGTAAACTACGGGGGTATTGGTGCTGTTATTGGCCATGAGATGACCCATGGTTTTGATGATCAGGGTGCTCAATATGACGCTGACGGGAATTTGAAAAACTGGTGGAGCCCTGAAGATTCTATACAATTTTCGCAAAGAACCGGTATTGTCAGAAACCAGTTTGATTGTTACACGGTATTAGGGGACGTCTGCGTTAACGGTTCCCTGACACTGGGTGAAAATATAGCAGATCTGGGGGGAGTAACTATTGCCTATGAAGCCTTTAAGAAAACCAAACAGGGTAAAAGTAAAGACCTGATAGATGGATTTACCGGAGACCAGCGGTTTTTCCTGAGCTGGGCCCAGGTTTGGCGTGGAATTATCACTCCTGAGCGCGAACGCCAGTTAATTAAGATTGATCCGCATTCTCCTGGGGAATGGCGTTGCAACGGCCCGTTAAGTAATTTCGAGCCTTTTTATACGGCTTTTGGTGTTAAGGAAGGTGATAAGATGTGGAGAGCTGACAGCATCCGGGCCAAGATCTGGTAACCCGTATAGTTAATCTTGTTTAAAAATTATCCCTCTGAAGCCAGCTTCAGAGGGATAATTTTTACAAAGAACTATATTGAAATTATTCAGATATTCATTTAGGGCATTTGTTGCACCGGGTTTATTTGTTTCATCCTTTTTTCTGCATAAGTATGAGCTGCCCTTCTTTTATAATGATACCACCATTCCGGCCTCAGTTTAATCAGCATATTATTAAAACCACGCAGGCCAAACAAATGATACAATCCATTTATTTTCGGGCTGATTCCCTGAGGTATTGCCCTAAGGCTTAAGGCAAAGCCGCTTTCCTGGTATTCCATATGATGCCAGTAACCGCTCGGCATGAACAGAGTGTCTCCATGTTCCAGCAGGGTGGTGTAGCCTTGGGCATAATTGAG